>NZ_JAMPKB010000038.1:0-58279 GCF_039961925.1 Trichocoleus sp. DQ-U1
CTTTTGGAGGAGAGAGGTGAAACGAAACGGCTGACTAACAAATTCCCTATGGGTTGGGTTGAGGTGCGTGTAACCCAAATGCAGCAAACGCTCGCTTTGTTTTTTCTCTCACACAGAGCCAACCTACGGCTGCTAGGTTGTCCCATAAGCGCTTGATACGAGTACAAGCGTGGATGAAAGCGGGATTTCCTAAAAGAATTCCGTGGAATTCTTATTCGGAAAAGTTGCACATCGCGTTAGTTTAATTAAAAAAATGTAGCTGAATCTCTAGATTAGATATTTTGGCATTTTCTGCTGGATTAAAAATTACCAAATCTCAGCTTTTTTTGCCTCGAAAGGGACTCTCTATCCCTAAAAATTAATTCAACGACTTAAATAATTTAAATTTCAGCCTAAAGATAGGTGAAGAAAAACCTTACTAGCTGCAACTGTGAAAAGAGTTCTGAAAAATCGACCACAACTCGATCCCAGCTCCTTCTCTAGAGTGAGACTCGATGGTAATGCTCCCCCCATGAAAGAGGAAGATAAAACTAAAAGTGAACTCATCGCTGAATTAGTAGCACTCCGCCAACGAGTTGCGGAGTTAGAGAAACGAGAAAATCAATATCAGCACTCAGAGAAGGCTTTGCGGTTAAACGAAGAGCGCTTCCTGATGTTGCTGGAAAACATGAAAGACTATGCAATTTTTTTCCTCGATCCCGACGGACGTGTTATTAAGTGGGGAGCAGGGGCAGAAAGCATTTTAGGCTATCAGGAAGCAGAGATTTTGGGCAAATCTGGCTCCATAATTTTTACACCTGAAGATCGCGATCGCGGCGAAGACAGGAAAGAACGGGTAAAGGCATTGACGGAAGGTCGGGCTGAGAACGAACGCTGGCACGTCCGGAAGGATGGCAGCCGTTTCTGGGGCAGTGGCATTGTCACGTCTTTACGCGATGAGAGCGGACAGGTGCAAGGGTTGGCTAAAATCATGCGCGACTTCACGGATCGCAAGCAAGCTGAAGAGGAACGTACTCGGTTACTTGCCCGCGCACAAGAAGCACGTACCCAGGCTGAATCAGCCAACCGGATGAAAGACGAGTTCCTGGCGACCCTTTCTCACGAACTGCGATCGCCCCTCAATGCGATGCTGGGGTGGACGAGTCTTCTCCGTACCCGAAAATTTGACGCGGCGACGACCGCTCGTGCTATCGAAACGATTGAGCGAAATGCCAAGGCGCAAGCACGTTTGATTGAGGATCTGCTGGATGTTTCGCGGATTATTCGAGGTCAACTCCGCCTCACAGTTCGCTCAATGGAACTGATTCCAGTCATTGAGTCAGCCATCAATACGGTACGTCCAGCAGCAGATGCAAAGAACATTCAAGTTCATCTGTTGGTGGATACTTTTGTGGGTTTAATTTCAGGAGATCCAGACCGCTTGCAGCAAATAATCTGGAATCTGCTCACCAACGCGATTAAGTTCACGCCTGAAGGCGGACGAGTTGAAGTTTACCTTCAAGGCGATCGCTCCCACGCCGAGATTTCAGTTAGGGATACGGGTGAGGGCATCAGTCCTGACTTTCTGCCTTACGTGTTTGACCGCTTTCGCCAAGCTGATAACTCTATCACCAGGTCTTATACAGGATTAGGGCTGGGATTGGCAATTGTCCGCCACTTGGTGGAACTACACGGAGGAACCGTGCGTGCTGAGAGTCCCGGAGAGGGGCAAGGGTCAACATTTATCGTGAAGTTGCCGCTTCTCAACAGTGCTGGGGTGAAAAAGAGGACTGAGGAAGAGGAATCTTTATGCAGTTCTCAATCTTCAGCGCTCAATCCTCAAGAAAGTCCTCGTTCCACCCTTTGGGAAAGCCCTCTTGATGGCTTGCAGATCCTTGTTGTTGATGATGAAGCTGATGCCCGTGAGTTGCTGAAGAGCATTCTAGAACAGTATGGAGCAGAAGCGATCGCTGCCGCCTCAGCCGAGGAAGCGATCGCAACTATCCAACAGTCAAAGCCAGATTTACTCATCAGTGACATTGGAATGCCAAATGAGGACGGCTACAGTCTAATTCGCCGGGTGAGGGCGCTAGAGGCGGAAAAAGGACAAATTCCATCTGTGGCGTTGACGGCTTATGTCAGAGTAGACGACCAAAAAGCAGCCCTTTCGGCAGGTTTTCAATCTCATGTCGCTAAACCAATTGATCCCACTGAGTTAATTGCGGTCGTCGCGTCCCTTGTCGGACGGACTGGAAATGTCTAATTTCATCGCTAGCAACAAAATTTTTAAATACCCAAAACCCCAAAACCGAGCGTAAGCGTATGGTATGGGATAGGAGCAAAGACGGTATACCATCACGGATGCGACTTCGGATATAAGCAAGGAGAGGGACGTAAATTTATCCTAAATTTTGCTTTCTTTAAAATGGTTCAGCCATTAGGAGAAACTTTTAAATGAAAGAGAATAGGATTACTCGAAAGCATCTGGTTTATAGTCTGCTAACGGGTCTGCTGATCGGCGCGATCGCTGGTACGCCGATCGGCTGGTTTACTCACCGAGCCTATGCTGAGCAACGTTTGGCTAAGAATTTAATTTGCCGAGAGCAACATCGAAATGAGCCTGTAGCGGTTGTGGAATCTATCTGCGGCTCAAGATTCTAAAGTTTTTTAATAATTGTTTTCGTGGGTGCGATCGCGCCCTTTTTTATTGCATCTAAAAGGATGCGATCGCATCCTGCCAATTTTGGCAGATTTAGATTTTTGCAGAGGATGCGATCGCTCCCAGTATTAACGACTTGCACTCTTCAAACTTACCATTCTGCTGTCACTAAAAATTCATATAATTCTTTTTTTGAATTTCTTTTTCTTATTACTTCACTTTGCACGTTTTTAAAACCGCATTGCCTCATTATGCTCATATAAATCTCTTCTACTGGAACAAGTGTATCGTAAAACTTAGAATTGCCAACAATATAGAAAATTTTTGCCCCTTTAACAAGAACATAGCTTAGGCTATCTATGTGGGTTACTATATCGACAAAATATTTATGAACGTAGTTTGCCAGGATAGGGCTTTGCTTATTAATCTCTTGAATTATACCTTTGAAGTTTTCATTTTTAATTTGTGTATTTCCAGGTTCCCATTGGGCTAAACGGCTAGTTGCTATTCCCCAAGTTCCGCCAATTGCTTGCCAATCTAAATCGCCTGCCTCACGCGCATTATTAAGGAAACCTAGCCAATACATATAAGGTCTTACTTCACGTATATAACTCATCCGGTTTGGATAGGGAGGTGAGGTAATTACGCAATCATACTTCCTACAATCGTTTATGTGAATGTAACGAGAGTCACTATTTTGTACAGAAACACTTCCTAAAAGATGTTGCTTTGCAGAATTAATAGTCTGCTCACAGTAGCTTACAAAATCATTAATAATTAAGTGTTTTTCATTTAATTTATTAAAGCTTATTTTTTCTTTTTTGAAAGACATAGATTGATGATTAAAAGCAGCGTTCGACCACTCTATTGTTGTTCTACAAAAAGCAATAAGCGCTAGATTTAAAGCCAAACTATCTTTTCCATTCTTCCTCTGGCTTTGTATCGCCTGAAAAAGACTTGCTAGTATCTTTAACCTTTCTGGCGACCACCAACGTTCAATGTAATTAAGCGGTGGAATCCAGAGATTATCAAATTGCTCATTTTGGGATGCTTGTTCCGCTACAGCACCAGCTATTTCAATAGCTGCGTTTAATTCACATGGACTGTAATGATGTACTTTTGATTGTGATAGCCAAGCTAAAAATGGGTTAATTTCTATCAGATTGCAATTAACTCCCCTCTCAGCACAGACTAACCCTGTTGTTCCACTACCAGAAAAAGGATCGAGGACAAGTTGTGGTTTTCCAACATATTCGAGGACATTTTGAACTACCTTGACTGAATAGGCTGGAGTCAAACGTATCCAACCGTGTCGCCCTTGCTTAAGATTGTCTTTGAAAGTCAAATCAGCCCTTTGAGAAATCATTCAGTTTATTGCAATAAAGCGGTTAGAACTGATTCTACCTCTTGCTTCAACCTAGCGGAATGGCGTTGGAAGAAATTTGCTAAGTCGTAACCTAGCACTTGGCGACAAAACTCGTATGTAGAGCTAGTTGTTGAACCATTAGTTGTACCTCGAAGTATTAACCAGCGTGATTTAATATAACGATCGGCAACGCTACTATCTATCTGGTTTGAAAAAAGTAATATTACTGGCAAATATCCTTCAGAGTAAGCTGCTGCTGCATTTGCAATATCAGCATTCTGGCGCTTTGAGTCTTTACTTTTATACCCTTGTCGGATTTCAAAAACAGCTCCTTTGAAAACTGGTATCATATCTTCTGATATGTTGACTGCTCTACAGGCATTTTGAACCCAGTTAGTAACTATTGGACGGCGGTCAAGTTTCGTTTCAGCTATTGGGATGCAGCAGTCGAGAGATAAAGTTTGTGTCTTCCCCTCTATTTTTTTAATTTCATAAGACCAGATTGATTGCTCTGCTGTCAGATTAAGGCTATCCATAATAATGCGTTGAATCAGTCTTTGACAACCTATCCCAACTTGTCGGTACACTGATGTCATGCCACCAGCGGCTTTATGAGCAGTGAACATTAGAGGAGAATCTAAGCCTAACCATGAGTAGAAGGGATCAGCTTGGTATAAGCTTTGAAATTCAGATAATGTTAGTCCTGCACTACCTCCAAATTTTGGTATGTAATTTTTACAAGCAGAAATTGGATCTATAACAATTTTGATGTACTCTTCGTCTTGCGCTTGCTCTGAAACAGAGGTCATATATTTGTGTCCCTAGCTCTGTTTTTAGTAGCTATACAATTCGGCCTTTCAACTTCCAAATTCCTTGTTTCTCAACAACGTGTAGTGATTATGCCATGAAACTTTATCTATACCACCAGTTGCGATCGCGCCCTTTTTTATTGCATCGGTCAGGAAGCGATCGCATTCTCCCCTTCACCACTAAAAGGCGATCGCCTAATTTTCTTCTGAGTGAGATCGCTACCTTATCAACAAGTTAGGCAAATCGCCCAAACTCTTGTTCACTTTCGCTTTCTGGTTAAAACTAGCCCAGAGCGAAGAAGTAACTGACACGTTCAGTCTCCGATGTTTGGGTTCCAAGCTTCCGTACCAATCAGCAGCAAATCTTCCAGCGTCAGAATACGATTCTCAGTCGGGTGTTCGGGTTTGAGAACATCTAAGAGTATCCACAAAATATCAGGTGCTGGTTTATTTAAGTTTCCATTCTCAATTCTTGAAATGGCTGCAATGCTCACCCCAAGAACTTTAGGCAATGGCTCTCCCAACCCTTCATAGAAGCGAGCCTCATACTCCTTCGTGTGTTCGCTCAACTTGTGGACACTCAAGCCTTTCGCTTCCCGACAGGCTCGTAAGAAGTTGCCCATCTGCCGCAGCCCTTCATCCGTAAACCTTCGTCTCAACGACTCTCTCTTCCTTATTACAGGTAAAACCGCTAGTAATCGCCTTTAGTGCCTAAAACTAAGCTATCATGCCCTACTTTGCGACTATTCGTTTCAAGTTAGTAACTTGAATCATTTTATGTTACAATCTATAAAGAGGGTTCAATTTTTAACCTTCCAGTAATCCCCCAACAAAGTAGTATTTCCTGCTCATAGCTGCCGGAAATTAAGCTGGATGAGTGCTGTTTGTGCTAGCGACAAGGCTCGCACGCCTGTACCCATCTACCCAATCAAATATCTATGAACAAATCCAAAGCAACAGAAGCACTGCGAGTAGCACCGGGAATTGCTGCCATCAAAGCAGCACTGAACCAAAGGGGCGATCGCACCTGCTTTCCTCCATAAATAGCCCATCTGGACTGTCTGGGTTACAGATAAAACACCAATACTAGCTGGCATTTCAGCGCAACCCTATCAATAGATGGGGACTGCACTCGCAAAAGAACGATAGCGATCGCCACACCCTTATCGCCATCCTTCAAAGCACATTCATCAAAAAACCCTAGGTATCATCGGGAAAATTTTATGACCTACTTTAACCAGCTTCACCCTTGGTGCCTAATGCGTCGCGTACCCAAGTTGCAATCCTCGGTTGTTGCTCGTTTTCGCCGCCGCTGTGACGCAGAAGCCCATCAGCGAGTCCTCCAACGCTTGGGTTCAACCGAAAGCTACAACATCGTTTTCGACGTGGCAGCAAAAGCTGCCGAAGTTACGACCTAAATAAAATCACCTCAAAAAACTCTCATCATCACTTCAGTTGATGTATAGAGTTTTATTTTGCTAACAGGATAGAACGCTGGCGTTCTATCCTGTTTTTTCATTAGAGGATTAGCCAACCATCACCGAAGCAGAGTCGCGGCGGACAATTCACTTGATAATTCACTTGATAGAGTTCACGCAACACTCCTAGATACACTAGATACATTGGACGTTAATTTCGACAGAGCTGGATGCTTGAACCCTACAGCCTGCTCAACAACATCAGCAGCTCGCTTCACGCCGCCTGATTGACGGATAGCCTGTTGGAGCCGAAATGCATTATTTGAGTAAGAATCCTCCGTAAGCACTCGTTGAATCGCGCCTCGCAACTTAGAAATGCTCAGACCGTCTGAAGGAACCACCTCACCCGTACCTGTCCATTGGATTCGCGCTCCAGTCCCCGGTTGTTCATAGGTGATGGGGATAGCAACTAAAGGAACCCCGTGGCTGAGCGAATCGAGTACTGTGTTCAGTCCCCCGTGCGTGATGGTTAACCTTGCTTTAGAAATCAATTCCATCTGAGGGGCATACTCTACAACCAGCGGCGAACCGGGCATCCTTTCAACCGCTTCTACATTCATCCCACCTCCATAAGAGAGAACCAGTTGAACATCCAGTCCAACGCAAGCTTCTGCAATGCAGGAGAAAATTTCCTGTTTGGTACTCTGCACAGTCCCCAGCGAAGCGTAAATTAGGGGCTGTCCGGTCAACCGTTCATGGGGAAAGGGAATTGTTCGCGGTGACGCATTACGGAATGGCCCAGTGTAATAGAAGTTTTCTGGCAGGTTGGCGCAGGGAAAATCAAAAGCAGCAGGCTGTTGGCTGATTTGGGCAAGTCGAGAACAGGAGAGACTGAAGCCTTGTTTCAGGGGCAACTTCCACGCTGCGCGATACTCATTTAGAGCTTTCTGAATCGGCTTGCTATTGCGATCTAATAGGTAATAAGCAGCTAGATTGCGAAGACGCGCCCACCAGGTATTCTGGTAGCTCCAGCCCATAAAAAAGGGGGGAACATCTGCCTGTCGGCGGATAGCTTGGGCGCAGCACACAGTAATAAAAGGGATATTGAGGGATTCAGCTACAACTTCACCCGCTGGTTCAAGCTGATCCACCAGCAGTGCTTCAATCCCCGCCGCTTGAATGGCATCGGGGGCATCTTGGCAGAACATTTCACTCACCTGTTGGCACAAGGTGACTGAATAACGGAGTGACTCTAGACGGCTCAATTGAGCGAGTTGCGCGAAGGACTCCGCAAGAAATCCGGGTCGATAAATCCCCTGCCCAATCGGATAAAAGTTTAGCCCTTCTGAGCGTACAGATGCCTCTAGATCCGGTATTTGCAGGAAAGTGACGCGATGACCGCGTTGTTGCAATTCTCGTCCCAACGCTGCCAAGGGGTTCAAATGACCTGAAAAAGGCGGGCAAATTACACCAAAGTGAGTCATGGGTCGGCTTAGATAGAGTTTTAATAATGAAGCGGTCTATTTAAAGCTCCTGCAAGCACGCCACGCATAAGGCTCAGACCCTATCCTCATAAAGCGGAGGTAATCTTACTTATTAGCAAGCAATCCTGCTTTTTTTTAGGAAACCCACGGTATGAACGCACTTTTTTTAAGCCTTGTAAGCAAAGACAACTTCCTGGTATCTCTACTGAGGGTTTTGGTTTTAGGTCAGCGTTATCCAGTCAGGGAAAAATACAAAAAGTAATCAACATAAGTAAGCCTCAAGAGCAACCAGTTGGTTAACTGATGATGCTACTTAGGAGATTAAAATCATAAGACTGGGAGCTTCTAAACCAAAATCAATAACAGGAGCGCAGAACCGGATAAAATAGACCTATTGGCTTCGGGTATTAAAAAATTCAGAGAAATAATCGGTTGTTAGCCTGTTAGTAACTAAAGTACCTGCTACTAATTCACTTCTACTTCTAGCTAAAGAATGGTAGTCCTGTTAAGTTAAATTGTAACTTTAAACACTAAAATTATTTGTAAACAAAAATTTACTCAAACTTGTGTAATGTCAGCTTAAGAGGAAGGAATCTGCTCAATATTAATGGTGGCTTGCAAAGTTAACTTACCTGCCACTACATCAATCTGCTGAAATTGCCGTGACATCCCTTTTTTGTCAAAGTCACGCAGGCTTAAAACTTCGCTCACTTGTGCGACCAAAACATCTGTTAGTTGTGGTGGGAGTTCCTTTCCCTCTAAATAATTCACATCTTGGAGGACAATTTCTTGCCCATTAGCTCCGATACGAGGTGTAGCTGTGAAGGCAAGTTGCTGAACTTGTCCAGTTTTATCCAGAATTAGCTCGGACTTCAAAGCTATATTGCCGTCTGCTAGTAGAGAAAAGTTTACTTTTTGGATATGAATTGATAGTTTTCTATTCTCAATAAAAATTTTGCTTTGGTGCAGATGTTTCTGAAAAGATTCAGAATTGAAGGCATGGGTAAGATTCTCTTCACTGATAACAACGCGAAGTGTTCCTTGAGAAGGCTTGGTTAATTTGATTTTGCCGATTAGGGCAAGACGAGGTTTGACACTAATCCGATTAATTTCTATTTGTAATTCTTCCGAGGGCAAAAACTTTTGTATAATTAGACCATTGATATTAATAGCGATAAAATCAACTTCACCACGGGAAAGTTTGCTTAGATCCGTCTTGATCTGAACTTTTAATTCTTCTACTATTGCCAGTTGGCTTGCCAGCGCCATTTCTGCTAGCTTGTTAAGCGTTTGTTCTCCCAATCCAGCTTTATCTGGGGTCACGCTACTTCTCCTATTGCCCTATCACTGCTCAATCTAGGCAATTTGCTTAAAAGAGTGTATCTACCTGATGGCAGAAGCAATGCTAGGACTACAGTTTTAGATAGCGAATAAACCGCTAAAGTGGTGATTATTGGGTTATTGAGACTTTTTAGAAATTCAATTTAATCGTAGATTGCGGGAGCAGTAAAATTTTAGGAATCAGGTCTATTTGTAACCTTCCTGCCGCTGTCAAAAATTGTGACAGCAGCAGTGGAAAGCCCACGAACTGCGGCAAGGAGGGGCTTTCCACTGCTGACAAAATCATCCTGGGAATGTACTGTATCAACAACACGCGATCGCGATTGTGCTAATTGTGTTGAAAAACCTCTGCTTTCTTGAGTGTAAAAATATACACTCAGTCGGTTCAGCCTCCAGACAGACGAGAGACGGCGTTTGTCCCTTTAAAGTAGCGGAGGTAATTGATAGATTTGCGAGGCATCGTGCGTTCGATGAAGGTGTTGCCGAAGGTACCGCGCCCATTTTTCCTGCTAGCTTTAGTTCTCGTTGTCATCAGCTTTTTGGCTTTTCAAATTGAGCTAGCGATTCCCGCAACACCCAGCCTCTACAACACCTTTACACCCCTTACGAAGCCTGCACCGCAGGAGATCGGTTCCTATGATGTGTTGGGATACGCGATCGCTAAAGACGAAGCTCAAAGTCTGCTGCAAACTGAGGAAGGACGCAAGCAACTTTCACCGGAAAATGGGGCGGTTGAGGTTACAGAGGACTTAATTAACCTGGGACGCAAAGCTTTTTACTCAGAAACTTTTAAAGATCAAGTCTTTCAGACCGATGTTGTCGGGGCGCTGAATGGACCCATCAACCTGGTGACGATGACAAAAGCGATCGCGCGACTGGGAGGAAAACATACCACGAACCTCCAGATTCCCATCGATAAAAATGTCACCATCGGCGGCAGAACTTTTACCGCCGGAACCTTGCTGAACACCGGAATGGACGTGCCTGCTGGTTCAATTCTGCCCCTGGGAATGCGTACCAGCATTGAGAAGGGGAAGGTTCGAGTCGGCATCACTTGCGCCTTGTGTCATGCTGCAATCGATAGCAGAAGTGGGCGCGTTATCGAAGGTGCGCCGAACAACGATGTCGATCCCGGCTTAGTCTTGGCAATGGCTACGAACTCCGCCGCCATGTTTCGCCAGACGGGTGTGAATCCCACTAAACTTCCCTTAGGCGATCGCACTTACATCAACGCTGATGGGGAAATCGCCCGTCTCCCAGATGCCAAAGCCGTAGAAGATGCCGTCGATGCCGATTTGCTCAGTTGGCCTCCGGGGAACTTTGATTCTACCGGCAACATGGTCAACAATCCCTCCCAAAATCCTTCCTCCTATACCCACAAAGCTTGGCCCTACGGCTGGAGTGGAAACGCTGCCATTGGCTGGTTTCACGGACTGACTACCCTCAACAGCAACGTTCACGGCACCAATTCCGACGCGACAACCGGGGCTGATTCCAGCCAAGCGTTACTAAATATTGACAAAGAAACTTATTTGGGAATTATTTTTCAAAATTCAGCCAATCAAGCTTTTCGGTTGCCAGAAGGGGCAAAACCATCAGAATTCTTTGAAAAAATCGATCCCACACCAGGGGAACCGGGAATGAACCAGGTAATTAAGATGCCTGGATACCCGAAAGGTTCGCCTTTTATTTTGGATGGGTTGATGGCAAACTCACCAAGATTCCCGGTCGGCGAACAACTTAACGGAATATCAGCATTTCAGAATAGCTTGGCACCGCCACCCGCTCAAACTGCTAGTACAGACACCCTGAAGCGGGGTGCAGCCATCTTCTCAAAAGCTGGTTGCGTTGAGTGTCATAGCGGACGCTACTTCACCAACCATGAAGTAATTGCAGCAAATGAGATTGGAACTCAGCCCTCACGGGGTCCGGCGCAAGCACCCTTTGCCCGCATCTTGATAGAACCCCAAACTTATCCTAGTAACGTCCCAGTCCCCTTGCCGCCCGATCCGCCGGTGCTGTCAGTGCCGACTGATATCACGCCACAGCGATCGCTAGAATTAGCCTTTGCCATCAGCAACCCAGCCGGTGGTTACAAGGTACCTAGCTTAATTGGACTTGCCGTAACCGCACCTTATCTCCATGATGGCGGTGTGGCAGCTAGTTCCGAAGCACTGAAGCGAGATAAAGACGGCTTTAGGGTTGCCGATCCCAATCAACTAGGCATGGCAGGTACGTTGCTTAACAATATCCAGCCCGATCCCAGCGCAAGTTTGCGAGTGCTGCTGGATCGCAACCTGCGCGAAACAACGGTAGCCGCTAACCGAGCGAATTCTGACTTACAACAGTCGAATGTAGACGGCAGCGGACACGCTTATTGGGTAGACACCGAGGCAGGTTTCACTTCCCAAGATCAGACCGATATCATTCAATTCCTCCTCTCGTTGGATGATGACCCGGAAGTGCTGCCAGCGGTAGCCTCAAATTAGCGATCGCGTTTTTTCTTCGCCCCGATGCAGGGGGTTGAAGGGATCGAAACAGGAATCAAAGCAGAGAAAATCCCGCTTTAAAAAGGGGGACAAATACAACCAAAATCCAAAGGTAATACAACCATGACAGTGCAAGGCGTAATTTTAGATATCGATGGTACCCTGGTTCTGAGCAATGATGCCCATGCCCAAGCTTGGGTTGAGGGATTTGCAACGTATGGTTATGAGGTACCCTTCGATAAAGTTCGACCGCTGATTGGGATGGGTGGCGATCACGTCATCCCAGCAATGGTGCCGGAATTAAATGACGAAGACGGAGATGGGAAAGCCGTTTCTCAGAAGCGTCGAGAACTAATGGTCAACCGCTTTGCACCAACACTGTCTCCTACAGACGGCGCAAGAGACCTGATCTTGAAAATGCAGGAGGCTGGATTAAAGCTGATTATCGCTACCTCTGCATCAAGTCAAGAACTCTCCCCGTTGCTGAAAGCCGCACAAGTTGACGATCTACTGGATGAAGCGACAACTTCTAGCGATGCCGATGCCTCTAAACCAGCACCAGACATCGTGGAAGCAGCATTGAAGAAGATGCAAATGGAACCCAATCAAGTAGTGATGATTGCCGATACTCCCTACGATATTGAATCTGCAAATAAAGCTGGTGTGGGTGTAATTGCGGTGCGTTCTGGTGGCTTTGACGATAATCAACTCAAGGGTGCGATCGCTATCTACGATCACCCCGCCGATCTATTAGCCAATTATGACAATTCTCCCTTGATCTAAACACGGTAAGGTCTGTTTTTTTTCAACTCCCTACATTTAGTGAAAAGGCAGTAACGAATTCCGTTACTGCCTTTTTACTTGCTTTTTTACGATTGTGTGCAACTTCTAGTTGCTAACAGCTTTAGCTTACCAGCCGCTACTTTCCTGGTCTGCCGGATCGCCGTAAGGATCTTCGCTTGCGGGACGAACATCTCCGAACTGCCCTTGGTAATCTGCTGGATCGCCGTAGGGATCTTCGCTTGCAGGACGGACATCTCCAAACTGCCCTTGTCCGAACTGCCCTTGGTAGTCTGCCGGATCGCCGTAGGGATCTTCGCTGGCGGGACGAACATCGCCAAACTGCCCATAATTTCCTGGATCGCCGTAGGGATCTTCGCTAGCGGGACGGACATCACCAAACTGCCCTTGGTAGCCAGGATCGCCAAAGGGATCTTCACTCGCGGGGCGGACATCGCCATACTGCCCATAATTTCCTGGATCGCCAAAGGGATCTTCACTCGCGGGGCGGACTTCCCGATCGTCGTAGTTGGTCGCGTCTTGGTCGTTACCAAGCAAGGCATCCTGCATCTTTCTGATAAACCCATCTACCATGATTTGTCTCCTTTTTCAATTGCTATGTGAAACGGCTATGTAGAGGGTACAGATTGATTCCTCATTGCCGTTGTGGATCTTGGCGTTTTTATGGCTGGTCGGGCGATCGCATATCTGCAACCCAGAGATAGCAGCGCTTACTGTGCGCTTACTGTGCAGGAATCGGGGCATTCGCTTCAGCCAATCCTCTCAGGTCGCGCCCTGTGGGTCTGTTGTTATAGCCCTGGAAGTCACGATACTGCCGTGCCTCCTCTTCCGAAACTTGAATTCCTCCGGGTGGCGGCGTTACCCAGTGAGGCCGATTTTGGGCATCCCGGTAGTAGACACGACCGTTCTTAGAAAGGTAGTATTTCCCCTGCGCCCCCTGCTGTTGCTTGTTCTTATTCTTGTTGTAAAGATAGTAAAGTGCCGCCGCTCCCGCCAAAGTGATTGCCACTTTCTGACCCGTTGATAATCCTTTCTTGGCTTGGGGTTGGTTGGTGGGGGGAGGATTTGTCACTGTTCCACCCCGCGTATCGTCAACAGGTGGCGGTGGAGTGTTAGTCTGCGACTCACCGCAAGCATTTAAAAACGGAACCATTAGTAACGCTGAAAGCAGCAGCGCCATTGGGCGTAAAAATCTTTGACGCTGTGGGGCTATTGTATTCATCAATTTCCTGTTCTCCCTCCGTTACAGGATGTCTTGTTATGACGCACTCATGAGGAAAACTTGCACTATTCCAAAAACACTTTTTTCTTCAATAAATTTCCAACAACAAGTTTAGAAATTGAGTATTTACCGCTGACCGACAACAGCACAAGTCAGTGTTTTTGTTTCCACCCAATCATGAGGCAAGTTAAGAATAATTCCCTACAGCTCTGGATAGAATTTTGAGTAAAGGCTTCATCCAAGAGGAATAGACCCGACAGCCATTTACCAACTCGGTCAGCTTCGGAAGAAAGGAGAAATACACAAAAATTAACCCTACGTATTGCTTATAAGCATTGCTTATAAAGATAGGGTTTGCCTCTTTTTATGGGCTTTCTAAAAGTATTCTTTCTTAAGGTGATAATCGCTCAATTACCCAGTTGCCATCATCACCTCGTCGATAGTGCAAGCGATCGTGCAGCCGACTCGGACGCCCCTGCCAAAACTCAATTGTTGTAGGAATGACTCGAAAGCCTCCCCAATGGGGCGGTCGAGGAATTTCCCGATTTTCATATTGCTCTTTGAGTTCCTGTAAGCGTTGCTCAAGTACCTCGCGGTTTTCAATGACTTGGCTTTGCCGCGAAGCCCAAGCCCCCAATTGGCTTAAGAGCGGACGGCTGTGAAAATAAGCTTCTGATTCAGCATCTGAAACCTTCTCCACTTGCCCCTCAATCCGCACTTGGCGTTCCAGTTCCGCCCACCAGAAGACTAAGGACGCCCACGGATTGACGAGGAGTTGTTGTGCTTTTTGACTTTCGTAGTTCGTGTAGAATACGAAGCCTTGTTCGTCGAAGTCTTTGAGTAGAACCATTCTGGCGCTAGGTTTGCCATCAGCCCCAACAGTCGCAACAGTCATGGCATTGGGTTCGAGAAGCTCAGCTGCCCGTGCTTGGTCAAACCAAGTTTTAAATTGTTGAAAGGGATTGGGGTCGCTATCCGCTTTGCTCAGTCCAAATCGGGTGTAATTTTTACGCAGATCGGCTACGCTTGTATCCATCTTTATATTTTTTCAATCCCTAATTTAAGTATTTTAAAGTCTTGCTTGACCCCAGTTTTCATACATCCTACAAAAAAATTTATCGCTTGCGGCTATATTCATAGACTTTAGACTTTAGACTGGCTATGGGTTAGAGTGTAAAGTCTAGCCAGTCGTTCTACGAGTACCCAGGGAGCCACTGCTACAGGTTGTGAGTGCGATGCGCCGTTCAGCCAATCTTCAACGCCTGCTGATTCTCGGTTTGACCGGCCCGATTGTGGCTTTAAATATCTGGGTTCTGTCCCAGATATTTCGCTATTTTGAGCATTTAATTACCATCCTCACCATTTCGGCAATTCTGGCTTTTTTACTCAATTACCCGGTGCGGGTGTTAGAGCGGATTCGCTTCAAGCGGACACAGGCGGTAATTATCGTTTTGGTGGTGACTTTAGCGGTGCTTGTCATTTTGGGCGTGACTCTCGTCCCGATATTGGTAGATCAAACGACTCAACTGTTCAAAAATATTCCAGATTGGTTAGAGACAAGCAATCAAAATTTAGATCAGTTGGACGCCTGGACAAAAACTCGTCGTTTGCCTTTGGATCTTAAAGGATTTAGCCGTCGCGTCAGTTTTCGGATCGAAAACCAAGCGCAGGCTCTAGCAAGTCAGGCGTTTGGCGTGGCGCTAGGGACGTTGACCGGATTAATCGATGTCGTGTTTGTGGTGGTGCTGGCGTTTTATATGTTGCTGTATGGCGATCGCTTGTGGAAGGGTTTGTTTAATCTCCTTCCGTCTCAGATTGGTCTGCCGTTGAGCGAATCCCTGCGGCTAAACTTTCAGAATTTTTTCATTACGCAAGTCCTCCTAGGACTGTTTATGATGGCAACGCTGACGCCAATCTTTTTGACTCTGAACCTGCCGTTTGCGCTCTTGTTTGGTTTGTTAATTGGGGTTGCCGAACTCATTCCCTTTATCGGTGCCACCTTGGGGATTGGGATGGTGACGCTTTTGGTGATGCTGCAAGATTTTTGGTTAGCCGTTTGGGTCGCGATCGCATCGATTTTCATGCAGCAGATCAAAGATAACGTCCTTGCTCCTAAGTTAATGGGCGATTTCACCGGACTTAATCCAATCTGGATCTTTATCGCTTTATTGATCGGAGGTCAGATAGCGGGACTGTTGGGAGTTCTCGTGTCCGTGCCCCTCGCGGGTACGATTAAGGACACTATCGATACCCTCCGCCTTTTGCGTCAGCCTTCAGTTGTGACGACAGAGACGGTTTCCCGAAACCCTAATGACATCTGAAGGATTATCAGAATAAATACCGCCCTAAAAGCTATCAGCACTACAAACCAAGCAAAGATGCGCTTGGCAACTCAAAAAAGATTCTGCACGATCCCCAATATTGGTTGGTGTGTGCCATTCCAAAACTTTTATTGTTGTTCGATGAGGAGAAATCGGCTTCTACTTGTCATACGAAATAAGCGCGATCGCTCTTGCACTCAGACAACATTAACAGGTACCCTTTTTGGGTTCAAGATTTTCTCAAAACTGGCGAGTGTATGCACTTGGCGTAGACGTAGAGTAGGATAGGTGAGACTCAAATCCTTCTCATCCTTAAATAGGGAATTCATCTCGTTCTTCCTTGTAAAATTGGCAAGGGATCTGCATTGTTTAGGAGTTCATTGATGCGACAGATTAATTTTTTGCTGATCTTCGCGGTGTTACTAGCGCTAGTTTTATTCAGCTTAGAAAATACCGAACCTGCCGCCATTCAAATTGTTCAAGGTGTCGAAGTGCAAGCGCCCTTGTGTATTGAACTGATTCTGGCGATGGGTCTTGGAGCTGTCTTGGCGTGGATTTTTAGTATCTGGGCGCGGTTGCTGCGAAGTCTAGAATCTGGAAAACAATTGCGTCAGATGCGTGCCAAAGACGAGCGCATCCAAGAATTAGAGGAAAATATTGAACACTACAAGGCAGAAATCGAAGAGAGACAAAGTCTGCCCTTAAACGCGACCCTCCAGACTGAAAACACAGAGGTAGTTGGAGGGAAGCTAGCAAGTCTCGCGGCAGCAAAAGAACAGGAATCCCTTGCCTAATCAATTTAGCTTCATTTGAGCTTGAGTTTATGCCGATGACCATTGGCCCAGCCCAGGAAGCGATCGCCCTTTTAATCGATTTGGCTCAGCGGGGAGAAATCGACCCTTGGGATGTCCAAGTGATTGAGGCGATCGATCGATGTTTATTGGAATTGGAGAAAGCTGGGGAGAAGCTCTCTGGCACATTTGAAGTAGAGCTGTCCCAATCCGGGCAGGCGTTTCTGTATGCGTCCATGCTGGTATTGCTCAAGGCGGATACCCTGTTTTCGCAATCGCTCCCAGACAATCTCGAACCCACTGAGGACGAGCTGGACGACACCGCCGCCGATCCCAGACAATTGCCAACGCGGTTGGAGCGCCATTTGCGACGCCGAGGGACAGCAATGCCTCCCCAAACTCGTCGTGTAACCCTACACGAATTAATCGAACAGCTACAGCAAATAGCCACGGTACTGGAAGAAAAACCTGCTGGCCCAAACGCGATTAAAGACCCAAGTTACCGTTCCCAGTCTCGTTCCCAAACCGCCCGCGCGATCGCTGCCCTCGCTCACCAAGAAAATCTGACCGAAACCGCAGCTCACCTAGATCGGTTTTTGAGCAGTCATTGGCCCCAAATGTCCCCCGGTCAGGATTGGCTGGAATTAGACCAGCTGTTAGAGTTATGGGCAGGGGTAAAACAACGGTCAGCACCGTTAAACGCGCATCAATTGCCTGAAGAGGTGGAAACTGCGCCGAAACACAATGACCGAGTGGGAGTTTTTTGGGCGCTGTTACTCCTGTCTGCTCAGTCTAAGGTAGAGTTAGCCCAAGAGGAGTTCTACCAAGACCTAAAAATCCGAACGCTGTAGCGATGATTCTGTACTGTAACAGGGGCGCATTCAGTTCCTGCCGGTATGTTGATTAAACGCTAGGGTGAGAAACATCTAGAATATCGACAAGGTCAATCGACTAAAATATTTGACCAGCCATCCCTTGCCTCCAGTGAAGGGATGGAATACAGCTAAATTGCACGAAAACAAAGTGGCCTAGGTTGAGGAAAAAATATTCATGAAAGCCATGATTCTGGCGGCTGGTAAAGGTACCCGCGTTCGTCCGATTACCTACACCATTCCCAAACCTTTAATTCCCATTCTGCAAAAACCAGTGATGGAGTTCTTGGTGGAACTACTCAGGCAGCATGGGTTTGACCAGATCATGGTCAATGTCAGCCACCTTGCTAACGAGATTGAAAGCTATTTCCGGGATGGTCAGCGTTTTGGGGTGCAAATTGGCTATTCCTTTGAAGGCCGGATTGAAGAAAATGGCGACTTGATCGGCGAAGCGGTCGGTTCTGCTGGCGGGATGCGTCGCATCCAAGATTTTTCTCCGTTTTTTGATGACACCTTTGTGGTGCTGTGCGGAGATGCGTTGATCGATTTGGATCTGACCGCAGCGGTGAAGTGGCACAAAGAAAAAGGCTCGATCGCGACGATTGTGATGAAATCAGTGCCACAGAATGAGGTTTCCAGTTATGGAGTCGTCGTCACCGATGAAGAGGGACGAATCAAAGCCTTCCAAGAAAAACCATCAGTGGAGGAAGCGCTCAGCACCAATATCAATACCGGGATTTATATTTTCGAGCCAGAAATCTTAAATTACATCCCTTCTGGCGAGGAGTACGATATCGGGGGTCAGTTATTCCCCAAACTGGTAGAAATGGGTGCGCCTTTCTACGGAATCCCGATGGACTTCCAGTGGGTGGATATTGGCAAAGTGCCAGACTACTGGCAGGCAATTCGTAGCGTGTTACTGGGAGAAGTCAAAAATGTGGCAATTCCCGGACAGAAAGTGGCTCCCGGTATTTATACCGGATTAAATGTAGCGGTGAACTGGGACAAGGTTGACATCACAGGCCCAGTCTACATTGGTGCCATGACACGCATTGAAGATGGAGCCAAGATTGTCGGTCCCACCTACATCGGACCCAATTGCTGGGTGTGCAGCGGTGCCAAGGTGGAAAATAGCGTGATTTTTGAATACTCCCGCCTAGGCCCAGGAGTGCGCTTAGTCGATAAGCTGGTGTTCGGACGTTACTGCGTGGATAAGACAGGTGCCACGATTGATGTCCAAGCCGCCGCCCTCGATTGGCTGATTAACGATGCTCGTCAAGTTCTGCCCTCTAATCCGCCAGCAGAACGGCAAGCGATCGCCGATCTACTGGGGATGGAAGCGATTTAAGTCATCGGTCAGCGGTCATTGGGAGATGGGTAGTGGGTCACAAGTGGATTCTCTACCCATTTCTCATTACTCATCAGGACGACAGATAAGTGTACCGACTGAGACTCTGCTCGTAGTTTTGCAGCAATCGCTGGGATTCCTGAATGGTAATGCGCTTATCCATAAGCGCTTGTTCGCATAGCCGACGAATCTGCTCAATCAGATCCTCAGAATCGTACTGTACGTAACCCAAGACTTCCTTCATGGTGTCACCTTTGACGACATGTTCAATCCTGTAAGCCTTGGGTGTCAAATGAATGTGAATCGTGTTGGTATCGCCAAACAAGTTGTGCAGATTACCCATAATTTCCTGGTAAGCTCCATTTAAGAACATCCCCAGGTAGTAGGGTTCGTCAGGCTTCAGCGTATGCAATTCTAAAACCGACTTGACATCTCTGAGGTCGATAAACCGATCGATTTTGCCATCGCTGTCGCAGGTGAGATCTGCCAAAATTCCCCGCCGTGTTGGTTCCTCATCCAGCCGATGAATCGGCATGATGGGAAACAGTTGGTCAATTGCCCAACAATCCGGCGCTGATTGGAAGACAGACAGGTTGATATAGTAGATGGAAGCCATAATTTTTTCCAGGTCTTCCAGTTCGTCGGGAACGTATTCCTGCTTCCTGGTAATCGCTAGAATTTTTTCACAACAAGCCCAGTAAAGACGCTCGGCTCTGGCTCGTTCGGTGAGGCGCAAAATCCCCAAATTAAATCGGCTGATGGCTTCTTCTTTGAATTGAGCGGCGTCGTGGTATAGCTCTTGGAAATTCTCTTCGTTTATAGATTGGTAGGTCTCCCACAGATAATTAATAATCGGAGATTCGCCCTCTTTTGGGGGTTCGGGTGCCCCAGATGGGACATCGCTGGTGCCGAGAACATCAAAAATCAGCACCGACTGATGGGAAGCGATCGCTCTCCCACTCTCGCTAATCAGCGTGGGAACGGGTAACTGGTGTTCGGCACAAGCTTCTTTCAACTCTGCCACGATATCGTTGGCATAGTTCTGCATATTGTAATTTTTGGAAGCGTAGAAATTGGTTTGAGAACCGTCGTAATCCACGCCCAAACCGCCGCCGACATCGAGATATTTCATGTCAGCCCCCAGCTTGGCTAACTCGACGTAAATCCGGCTAGCTTCTTGGATGGCATCTTTAATGACATTAATTGCGGAAATCTGAGAGCCAATGTGGAAGTGCAGCAATTGCAGCGAATCCAGCAAGTCAGCGTCTCGTAATTCGTTGACCGCGTGAATGATTTCGGGAATGGTCAAACCAAATTTAGCGCGATCGCCCGTAGATCCTCCCCAGCGTCCCACGCCTTGGGTACTCAGCTTCGCCCGGATGCCCAAAATTGGCTTAATGCCCAACTGACGGCTGGCTTCAATACACAGCTGTACTTCTTCAACCTGCTCTAAGACGATCAGCGGCGTTTGCCCCAGTCGAGACGCTAACATCGCCGTTTCGATGTATTCCCGGTCTTTATAGCCATTGCAGATGAGTAATGCCCCAGGCGTATCCAACATTGCCAAAGCAATCATCATCTCTGGCTTCGAGCCAGCTTCCAAGCCAAACTGATGGGGTTTACCAAACCGCACCAAATCTTCAACCAAGTGTCGCTGCTGGTTGCACTTGACCGGAAAGACACCTTTGTAAGTACCGGAATAGTTGTAACGCGCGATCGCTTTCGCAAAACAAGCATTTAATCGCTCAATCCGGTCTTCTAAAATATCTGAAAAGCGAATCAGCAGTGGTAGCCCCAGATTGCGCTGCTTCAGGGCGTTGACCAGTTCAAATAAATCTAAAGACCCACCGCGCTCTCCCTTGGGAGAAACTGTAACGTGACCGGCTGCATTAATCGAAAAGTACGGTTGACCCCAACCTTCAATCCGATACAGGTTCTCACTGTTTTCTATTGACCAGGATTGGGGCAAGCTTTCACGGCTTAGCCGAGTTAAAGCCATATCATGTTTTTCCCGTCCTGCATTTCTCCGGGCAAGGGCACCGGAGGTGCCACGGCGATTCGATGAACTTTGTGCCACAATTTCTTCTTCTGATGGCTCTTCTTCAATTGCAGGCGTAAACTGCTCGCCCATTTTTTTATCTATCCTCCCTGTGCCCTGTCGAGTAGCTAGTCTATCGCATTCATTTATCATAGGCAGGTGTCTTCTCTTGAATCAGTACCTGCGGTTGGATGTCTGCTTAATTCCCATTGTTACCAAAATTTGTACTTGGGGATTGGGGATAAGTAATTCTCTGCTTTGAGAACTCTGAAATCTCCAAAATCTCTGGTTCTTGGCTGCTACAATCATCTCTTTGTCCGGGTTACTATATTTTCTTTTTTTGGAAGATCGCAGGCAATTTTTGCTAAAATCTGCCTCTAGTGAGTTATACCGAGTTTTTCAAAATTTGATAAAACTTTGATATAAATTACCCAATATCAATCAGCCGTGCTAGTTGAGGGCGTTCAATGCTCAATCAGCCCGATAAGCCTCCTATACAGCGCTTTAGCCTTGTTTTCCTGTACCAGATGGTTCAGAAGTACCCACTCGCCTTTTGGGGCGGTTTGTGGGCGTCCATGATTACCATCGCAGCAGTAGCAGCGCTAGGTCTATTTAGTACAGGCCCCATCGAGCAGGAGGAATCTAAATCTGTTGAACCGATGCCTGCCGAAACGACGGTTCCAGAACCAGAGACATCACTACTGCCAAGCTTCACAACCAGTCAGCCATCTGGAACCCCGTTGCCCGGTTTTACAGCGGTGCCGGAAGTTCCGGAAGCTCGAAAGCAACAGGAAGTGCCACGGTGGTTGTATGGTGCGATCGCCTTGGGCTTTGTCACTGGAACGCTTTTGATAGCGCTAAACCTGAGTCGTTCACCGCAGCGTAAATCTCTCAAACGGTCAAAGCCGACTGCAAGCGTCCGCAAAAAACAACGCCGCCCGACTCAAAAGCAAAAGCGTCGTCCCATGCCGCCACAACCGGCAGAAGGCTTCTCTAAACCTCAAGAAGTGCCCCTAATGATGACAAATTATGGGATGACTGAGGTAACGGTGGTGCCTCCAGAAGAAAATCATCCTCTGGATTGGGGCGAGGATAGTCTGGCAGAAATCATGGATCTGCGAAAGCGACAGTCTCTCTCTGCGTTGCTCAAAAAGTAATTACTATAAAACTTTTGAGTTTTGAGTTAGAAAAAAATTCTTAATTCAAAACTCAAATTTTTTTACTAATTACTAAAATTCAACGTGCAAGTAGATGTTTTTTCGGGAATTACTTTTGACTTGTCGAAAGTAGCGATCGCCAGTCTTTAATTGCTTTTTCTGTCCAGAGCCAGTTTTTACTCAGGGCTTCCGGTTGGAAGTTAACCGGGTCTTCTGAGATCGCCTTTTGTCGGAGCTTCCGGGCTTCATCCAAAAGTTTTGCTTGCTTATCAGCAGGTTGAGATGCAGCTAATTTCGTTAGCCCAATTGCTAATCCTGCATAAGTAGTCAAAGCTTCTTGTTGGGCAACCGATCCGGCAACAGTAGCTTGCTTTTCTTCTATCAAGTAAAAAGCATCAAACCAAATTTGGTTAGCACGATCGAGATTCCCTTCTAAATAGTAGGCAAACCCTAGGGCATTCAGGTATTTAGCAGACTTAGGTTGCTTTTTGACCGCTTGCTCCCAAAATCGACGGGCATCATCCAAACTGTAATCCTTGCTGCCAGTTTGAACAGACTGCCACGCCAGACGCCCTCTCAGGAAGCTGATGGCTGGGTCATCGATTTTCTGTTTGTTAACGTTGTCAAGCGCCCCTTGGGCTTGCTGTAACGCTCCTCGGTTCAGCAATTCTTCTACAGCCACCCCGGCGGCGGATAAGTTATTTTGACTGAATTGTTCAATGGCGATCGCGGTGACTGTCGGGGTATTGGCTTTCTGGAGATTGACATTTTTGAGATTGGGGCTAGGGAGTGCCGGAAGTGAGGTTGAGGTATTCTCCTGAAAGAACAACAAGTCTGAAGGTTGCGGACGACGTTGCAAGAACCAGAAACCCAAAAGCGCGAGCGCCATCGTCGAGCCTAACGCCAGCAAAATCAGTGGGGCACGCTTGGCTCGTCGCTGTCCCTTCTTCCCTTCACCATGCTGCCAAAATCGCAGCCGGGGGTTCCCGGCGGCATATCCCAGTAGCGATTCTCCCGAACCCGCGTTTTTCGGTGCTGACTCAGCAGCGATCGCTGCGGCGACAGGTTGGGGGGGTGTTTTCGACTCGCTGAGCGGGTGAGCGGCGATCGTTGTCTGATTTTCTCTTTCTACATGTCTGTCCCTTGTCTGGTCTACCTCTGTTTCCCTCTGTGTCTCTGCTGCTACTTCAGGCTTTAGCTGGCGAAACAGATCCGCAACCAAAGCCGAGTCGTCTTCGTAGCCAATATCGTCATACTCTAAATCATCAACCGGATCGGTCCAGTCGGGATCGTCATCCCCGTAGAAGTCATTCTCTAAGGAGTCTAAAGCCTCGTCGGTGGTTAAGAAACCGGATCGAGATCCAGTCGGCGGTGCCGTGAATACCGCTTCTTCCTCCCTAGAGAGAGGATTCAGCATTCCTCCCCAAGCAATGTCTGCCCCAGAAGCGTCAGGCAACTGAAGTCGCTCTGCTTTGGCATTGATGGCATGATGACCTGGTGTCAAGTAACCGTCAAATTCCGGGTGAAGATAGAGGATCGGTAAAGCCCAGTAAAGCTGGCGAGAACCGTAAGTAGAAATTAAACTTTGCCGCGCTCGACTCAGGCTGAGGTCAATCGGATAACCTTGATTCAGATTGCCGTAAAACCGCCGTGCCAAGGTCAAAGCGACTTGATCCGGAATGCGTTCTGCCATCGCCAGCACGCTCTTGATACCGCGTTTGACCAGCGCTTCTGCCAAATTTCCCTCTGCGGCACCGTCGCTGGGAGCTGAAGCGGCGGTATGAGCGCCCCGACAGGAGTTAAACACTGCGAGCTGGATGCCGTTATTGACAAGCAACCCTGCTAAGTCATCTCCGCTTAACATCTCCGTCAGCCCGGTTTGGCGGCTCACGAGGTAGAGATTGCCGCCGTAGGCTCCTTGGTCGCTATGACCTGCATAATGGAAAACTTGATATTGACCTTGTTCCAGCTCGTGCGTCAGTTGCTCCGTACCGGGTTGCTCCAGAACAGTGAGTTGAATTTCGGGTAAGCCATTCCGGGAACGGTGACTCAGTTCTGCTTGCAGGTGGCTGACTTCTTGTTTGAGCGCCAAACTTTCCTGGTCGTTGGGGGCAGCGATCGCCATCAAGATTCGCACCGCCGGTTGATTTGACCCAGAACCTAACGAAACAGTGGGACTTCTCAACCGGGTACTCATCTGGTAGCGGGAGAAGGCGACATCGGTTCCGGTTGCCAACGGGCGATCGCCATCGTGTAATACTTCCCAAGGTAAGCTGAGTAAGCGACTATCTTTTAATCCCAAGCGCAACCGCAATACTTCTTGCCGATCTTGAGCGATCGCTTGCGCGATCATCCAACTATCTCGCAGCGTTCCTTGGAACAAAGCATCGTACATCTGCTGCCCCAGCGCCACCAAGTTAAGGGAAGATTGGGTGGCTTCTCGGTTCGGGGAACCCGATCGAGAAATATCGCTAGGAGACAAAGCCATCAGCAAAGGGTCATTCATCAGGTGCCTCGCCTGAGCTAACCAATCCTCCACTTGCCACGTTACCTGCTCTTCGGCAAATGGGACGGCACCCGGTGCGGCAACCCATTCTGTCCGCACCCAATATTTACTTTCCCCTAAGGGATTTACAGAGATATGAAATTCCTGAGCCACTGCTACTATGCACTCCTGCTTCAGTTAGAACCTTCTAGCTGCTTTTCTTACCTGGAGGAGGAACTGTTTCCCTTTCTTCCTAGATAGATTCAAGTTACTTAAAGTTTCCATGAAGGGCAGTTTCGTTTTCTTGAACGCTGATGCCGTTGATGGATTCCGGGAAAGGGAGAGAAAATTTCTATTTATTCTAATTTAATCGTTAAATTTACCCCAACTTAATCCGGATAGTTGAGGAATCCTTTAGAAGAGTAGATTGGTAGATGCACCCTGATTGACATCCCCTGGCTCACCGGTTTGAGCCGGGGATTTTTTTTTCGGTTCGTTAGGCGGTGTAAGACTTTCTGGATTTCTCCCGGCTTCAAAGGCGGGTTAGGGGGGAACTGACACAAGTTGCTTGGCATTTCCATCCCTCAACCCCGCGATGGGAGAGCCACTGTGCTGGAAATAACGAGAAGCAGAAGGCAGATTAGCGATCGCTCATTCGCTGTTAACGAATGACCAACCGCTAAGCGCTCATGGCTAATCCGAACTGACTTCCTCAAAAGATTTAACTTCTAGAACTGGGCCAATCATCGCGAAGGTCATCACGTCCTTTCGCACCTCACCTTTGACTTTCACTTTGAGTCCCGATTTACGTAAATCTTCTGGAGCCTTGTGGAGTTCGTAGGTTTCACCCTCTTGTGTGACTAGCGCCCAGGTGCCTGGACCAAGTCCCTTGCGTTCGATAGTGCCTTCTACGCTGATGCTCATGCTGTTTGCCCTTCTCCTTTGCTGGATAAATAGGCGAGTCCGATACACAGGAGGGCATTAGTAATTAGGAATAGCCTAGCGATCGCGCCATGACCTAACCACAACATTGCCGGATCTGCTACGGCACTCACTAATAAACAGGATGCCACGCCCAAGGTCGAGCCGATCGCAAACCACTTCCAACTGCGGTGTCCCAGTAGCAAGGCGATTAATGCAAAAGGAATCAACACGCTGGCGAAGATGGGATTCAATAAACCACTGCCTTGAATCGTATTGCCCAGTTCGGGAATCGAACTGCCCATCATCCGGAAAGGCCACTGAGGAAGATCGAAAATATAGAAGCCGCGCAGGAAGAATAATCCAGAACTCCCGGCGACTAAACCGCTCGTTAGCGACCAACTCCAGCCAAAGGGGAAATAATTCCGCAAGAACCAGGCAAGGACATAAGAACCTAATACCATCGCAATCTTAGGTAACAGTGCCACCGCACCGCCATCAATCCAGAAGCGAGGATTGAGATAGCCATTATCGCGCAACCAGCGGAAGAAGTCGCGGAAGGTAATTTGCCCGCGTACCGCCAGTTTTACAGCCGCAGAAGCATCGAGATGACCAGCCCCAAAGTAGTTGAGAGGGTCATCTGAAATTACCCGTGCCGACTTTTTGAGGACACCCAATACTTCCTCCGGTTCGGTTACGCCAGAGGCTTTCACTAAAGCGGCGACACCGGCAACGTGGGGAGACGCCATACTGGTGCCTTGGAAGGCAGCAAAAGTGGGGATGAGCTTCCCGTTTTCGTCATAACTAATAGTCTCTTGCAGAATCCCACCCGATGGATTTTCTTCGGTGATTGCACCACCAGGGGCTGAGATATCCACACCAGCACCATAGCTGGAGTAAAAGGCTTTTTCACCGGCAGAATCAATTGCTGAAACACCGATAACGTGGGGATATCGAGCTGGGTAGGAGGCAGAATTCTCATTAGAGTTTCCTGCTGCGGCTACGATGACGACGCCTTTGTTGTAGGCATAATCAATCGCTTCTTGCATTACCTGACTTTCGCCACCACCGCCCAAGCTCATGTTAATGACATCAGCACCGTTATCGGCAGCAAATTTGATGGCTTCAGCAATATCGGCAACGGTGCCGCCGCCTTCTGCACTCAACACTTTCAGCGGCATAAGGCTGGCTTCGTAAGCAATACCCGCGACGCCATAGCCATTATTGGTGGCTTGGGCAACAGTACCGCCAACGTGGGTGCCGTGCCCGTTGTCGTCGTCTGCTTGGTCTCGGTTGTTAACAAAGTCGTAGCCTTGGACAAACTTGGTATCTTTCAGGTCAGGAACGCGACTGATGCCGGTGTCAATGACGGCAACTGTCATCCCTGCGCCTTTGGTTTCGTCCCAAGCAGATTCTACGTTGATACTCCGTAGGTTCCACTGTTTGCTGTACTCTGGGTCGTTGGGGACTTCCAGAGCTTTGTAGACATAATTCGGTTCAATATATTCGGTTTTTTTGGCTAAAGGCGATTTTTTTAGAGTTTTCAGCAGGTTGCGATCGCCTTTAATGATATACAACTGATCTGACTCGGAAAATTCGCTGTTATACTGAGCGCCAAGCGATCGCACCTGTTCTTGCACCACTTCTGCTGGTACGTCTTCGCGGAAATCTAGCACAATCGAGTCAAACTCACCTTGTGCTGCCAGTCCTTTGAAGTTAAACAGGGCAAAACCTACCCCCAATAAAAACAAGCACGCTATCAAAAGCTTTCTCATATTCACCCGTCTTGTGAGCGCCAGTTTCTCCCCACGATAACTCATGCATCTGCCCCGTGGTGTATTTAGTTTTTAGTTATTAATTTTTGTTTGTTGGAGTAATACCGCTCGTTTGCAGTAATCAGCGATACGAATCAGGCTGCTTGTGGCAAAAGTTTTCTTGAAGCGAAAGAACCCTATTTTTACTCTTACTGAAGGACTTGTGGGTTTTCAGCCGATGAGCGTCTATTTAATACTCAGTTTGAGGTGAGGGAGGCATTCTCTTGTCGTTAGCGGGTTCCTGCGCCTTGATTATTATCGTCCGAGAATCCTAGATTTGGGGGTTCGTAGGTTTGATTTTGTGTAGTATTATCGGGAGTTCTGATGATAAAGTTCAATTGAATATTGAGCAGTTGTAACCCAAATATAAAGATGAATATTCCTGTAGCTTTTAGTAGTAGATGACTCATAAAATTTTTGTCGTTTTGAAATAATTATGATGAAATTATTTTTTTAATCAGATCTATTATTCAGTGCTGTAAACTGAATAATATCAAATAATTTTCAATTAAAATCTTATATTAATTAAATATTTAGAGGATAACGTTAACATCAACTTTGGTTGAGCCATACGAAAAATTCGACTAATAGTAAATATTTGATAAATCACTTGTTCGATAATGACTTGACGTAGATAAATGTGAGATTGCATCTTAGTTTGTTGAATTCGATGTTTTTAATTATGAAGGTTTTATTAAGATTCTCTAGTGATAAAAACCTATAGTAAAATGTGACATTATTGCTGCAAATATTTGCTTGAAATCCCCAAGTTTGAGTGATGGGATTGGCTCACCAAATGTGACTGGCTGTTTCCAGCTTTGTGATCTCGATCGCAGCTAGAAACTGGGTGCAGCGTAATGAGCGCCAAAATACCTACCGATACTTGTAGTTGCGGCTACACCAACCCTTTTACCCCTCTTCAGAAGAACGATGCATTACCCGCCTCTGTTGAAATCATGTAGGGGTAAAGCATTGGCGCAGAAAGATTTGGGTTGAAGTGACTTGTACAAGGCACGAATACTTCACCCTCAAACTGAGAACCCAAGGGCGCATCTGTACGGGAGAAGCATCAGGAAGACAACAAGCTGGGACTTATGCGTAATGCCTCGTTCAGGACAAAGGGGCGGAAGTTGTGAGAGCTTTTATCGAAACAAAGCCAGCGAGGCAGGCTAAATTGAGTTTCCGAAGCGCGAAGCGCCTCTCAAAGAGCTGGGCGGACTTTGTTGGTATTGGTAAGTATTGGTAAAGCCTTATTCAAGCCTTTGGGCAATTTACTCTCATCGGGAAGCTTCTGGAGAAACCTTTCGACGGTTTTAGGCAAATCTAGATCCAGTATTTATACTTAGCAGATAGCCGAAGGGGAGCTAACCAAGGATAGATGCAATCGTCTGTTAGGCTGCAAGATATCAGAATAGTTAAAGAGCGAAAATCCGACAATGGAAAGAGGTCTGTTGTGGCTGCCCCTACTGGCAGCGTTTATCTGGCTGGCTTGGCAAGGCTGGAATGAGTATCAAAAAGTTGAAGCTTATCGCGTCTGGGCACAGCAGTTTGAGCGATCTAAGTACGATATCTATGCAGTGTTGGCTCAAAATGACAGCACTTTAACCTGGGGAAAACCGACGCGCAAAGGTCCAGTGGAGGTGCAAACGTTTTCCTTAAAGGATGTTAAAGCGATTCGGCTGCTAGTAGATGACAAGCCAGTTGATTTAGAAGCACTGCCCAGTAAAGGTCGTGTCGCTTCGCTGGAATTTGTCTTTGCACCAGCCGCTTCGGTGAAAATCCCCTTTACTGAGATTCCCCTTGCAGCGGAATGGGGAAATTTTCTACAGCAGGAATTACAAAACTTGGCAGAGGGGAAAGTGTAACGATTTTCAGACAAAGAGGCCAGGCGGGTTTTGGACTTGTATCGGAAAGCGATCGCTCATTTATCCGATGTGTGGAATAATACCCAAAAAAACCCGTATTAACGGGTTTATCAGCGATCGCACTATTTAAAAGGGAAAAACTAAACGATTGAAGAACTCCTTTCATGGGCTTGCCATTATAGACGGGTTGCAATGCATAGATTCTTATTGAGAAAATTGCTTTTTCAGTTTCCGGCAACCCGTCAAACAGAAGCGTGCTATTAAAGGAGAAATAAAAAAAATTGGCTTTCTAACTTTCAGACTGTTTCAGATTCCTCTTTTCTGTTGTATTTTAAATTACAATTGCTTCAACTCGTTTCTGCGAATCTTCTTGGGAACATTCGTAGGGAATTTTAAACCGAGGAATTCCCAGTTGACAACCTTGCCATCCACTTTGAACGGTTACGCCAAGAGTTTGACAACAGCCGCCACGTCGTCCCATCGGATTATAAAATTGACAATAGCGACAGGCTGAAACTGGTGAATTTAAGGGTTGCATAAAGTATTTCCTTTGAGGAACCATTTCAAAAGCAAAATTTCTCTGTCTTTATAAAGTATGCGATCTGATTTTTACAATGAGCTATAACTTGTACGATATCCACTTAAAACATTGCATTTCATCATAAAAAGTTATGAAGCTGCTTAACATAAATACGAGCGTCAAATATCCATAGATTAAGCAATTGCAACATTGCTCAAAACAATCTGCTGTCAAGCGTTATAGGCACTGGATAAAATCCTTCCCTTCCCAAACAAACGGTTATTGATGGGTGAGAGGACATTTATAAAGAAAATCTGAATCTCGTTAACCTACATTTTTGGTAGAGACAGCCAGATTTCAGGTTCCGTTTTTAAGAGAGGCTAGGGCGAAAATGCGTCTAGAGTAACGATTTTCACAATTAATATTTATTTAATAAATTATCTGTTATAGCAATCCTAAATTGTTCCTGAAGGTCAGATCCCCGCTAAGAAGTCGGCGATCTGAACCGTTAGCATCATCACAACTCAAATACGACTGCTATAGGAGTCGCTTTATATAGCGGTGCTTACTCTCGCGTGCAATATCCTTGTAACTGATTCAAGCACCTGAGGCAGGCAATTCTGAGGGCATGATTGCTTTTCTCAAGTATCTCCTAGACAAATGTCCCAATAGTCCCATTGCCCTGATTTGAGATGGAGCCACCTATCTATCATGGCTCACAAGCGGTGAGAGAGTCCTTGGAGTCGGTTAATCAAGGCTTCGAGGAGTCCAACTGGAAAATCACTTGCATTCGCTTTGCTCCCAAAGAATCCCAAGCAGAACCCAATTGAAGATATTTGGTTGCAGCGAAGTAAAGCTAAAAAATCTGCTCTAAACGGCGAAAATCTCGTTCCACTTCTGCCCAGAGAGAGCGATTGTGGGGGTCGGTTTTCAGGGCTTTTTTTAGATAAATTCTTGCCTTTTCGAGTTGCTTTTCAGCGATCAGCTGACGCCCCCAACGTTGATAAGCGATCGCTTGCCACTGACACACTTCTGGATCTTCTGGCAGACGTTGGGCGAGTCCTTCGATGAGGGCGATCGCGCGGGGAAATCGGCGATTTTTCAGCAACTGCTGCAACTGCTGATAAGAACTCCACTTCAGCTGTTGCTCAGTTATCGACAAGTCTGGGAGTTTTTGAATGGGCGTGTCTTTGGGCGTCTCTTTGCGAGTCACCTTCGTGACGGAAGGTTGAGGAGGCGGTGCAGCTGTCTGTTCTGGATTGGATACTTTCTCAACCGTCTCAGACTTATCTACTACACCGAGGAGGAACTTGTAAGCCTCCGTCAACTCTATAAATTTATCCTGCGTTTGGCGATCGCCAGGATTTGCGTCGGGATGATACTGCCGTGCCAAACGTCGGTAAGACGCTTTAATTTCTGCAAAAGATGCCCCTGATCTTAACCCCAACACCCGGTAACAATCTGCGAGGTTCATCAGAGGAATCATCTATCGATTAGGCTTTAATCTTCGTTGATAGTCGGGAGTTTATTTCTAACCCTTCGCTTTTAGCGGTTAGCTATTAGCTTCTGAGAATCTTGTTGGAAGCCCAAGTTTACAATTGCGACTACCCACCCGTCAAGCAGCTAACAGCTAACAGCTAATCACTCATTACTTCGGACGTTCTTCGATAACGCGGTCAATTAGACCGTATTCCTTCGCTTCTTGAGCAGACATGAAAAAGTCACGATCCATGTCCTTCTCAATTTTCTCAATAGGCTGACCCGTCCGGTGAGAATAAATCTCATTCAGCTGGCGACGAATCCGTAGAATCTCTCTCGCTTCAATCTCAATGTCTGTGGCTTGTCCCCGCGTACCACCAGAAGGTTGGTGGATCATAATCCGCGAGTGAGGCAAAGCGAGACGCTTACCTTTTGTCCCAGCGGTCAGCAGGAACGAACCCATTGATGCCGCTAAGCCTACACAAATTGTCACCACATCTGATTTGATGTGCTGCATGGTATCATAAATCGCCATGCCAGACGTGACTACGCCACCCGGAGAGTTGATATAGAGATAGATGTCCTTGCCCGGATCTTCCGAATCCAGATAAAGCATCACGGCAATTATCTGGTTAGCCATTTCATCATCAACATCTTCGCCCATGAAAATAATCCGTTCCCGGTAAAGGCGATCGTAGATGTTAATCCACTCGGTATATTGTCCCCCTGGCATCCGGTAGGGAACTCTAGGGTAGCCAATAGGCATAATGTAGAACTCCGTTCGTAAAAAGTGAAAATTCGTATCCAAAGAATTAAAAATGCAAAATTAAAAATTAAAAATTTGAATAGTCTTCATTTTTAATTTTTAATTTTTAATTCTTCAGATGACACCGGCGGGAAGTGGTGTTGGTAAATCTGATTTGGACTCTAGAACCCGATCGATCAAGCCATATTCCACAGCTTGCTCCGGAGTCATATAGAAGAGTCGATCCATATCCTTGGCAATTTTTTCAGGAGTCTGACCTGTATTGCGCGATAGGATATCCAGCATCGTTGTCTTATTAGCCAGCACTTCTTTGGCTCGGATTTGAATATCCGTCGCCTGACCGCGAGCGTAGCTCTTAGTCTGGTTCAGGATAATCGTGGCATGGCGCAGGCTAGCGCGATAGCCTTTAGTCCCAGCAGAGAGTAGCATTGCCGCCATTCCCATTGCCGAACCGATACAGATGGTATGAATGGGCGGCTTGATGTAGTTCATCGTGTCGCAGATGGCGAAGGCTTCGGTTTCAAAGCCAACAGGTTCGCCGTCGTAACGCGAGGTGCCGGTGGAATTGATGTAGATTTTGATCGGTTTTTCTGGATCTTCGTACTGCAAAAACAGCAGTTGGGCGATGATTAGTTTCGTTACCTCTGGCACCAAGGGCGTTCCCAGATAGACAATCCGCTCCTTTAAGATCAGGGACGGTAAGTCTGGTGGCGGTGTTCGGTAGAAGCTATCGCCGCCGTAGGGAGCTTGAACAGCCTGGATGGGTGAGTTCATGGCGTATCGGAAAGCTGCAATAGTGGTGCTATCTTTAATTTGACATTAATTCCGGTGTGCCCCACCGTACTGACTGGATTCTAGCAGTTTTACTCCCCTTACCGCTTTTAGTCAGGTTGAGGGTGGCTTGATGTCGCTTTAGCGCCTGTCAGCGGGCTTTTTGGGAGGGGACGCCGGAAAATGGGCCTTAAACGCTTCTAATTTTTGGGTTTTTAAACAGAGAAACCTGAGTTTAAGTATCGGTTTTTGCGAAAGGTGATGGGTGAAATCCACCCCAGCGATCGCGTTTTCCTCTGCAAAGAATTGCGATCTTTTGGCTGGCTGCTTCCGCCGTGTTGGGCTGCAAGCTATTGTAGAAAATAAGCCCGGTCGCGGTTGGGGTAATTTTATGGTTCCCTTTCCGGAGCGTCAGCGTTTAGTCTTGTGGTTACTCCGATCCCTTCTTGTTCTGCCAGGAATGAGCGTGCTATGAGAGTTGGTTTACAGCCTGCTTTGAATGATATGAATATTGACGCGACTCAAACGAGTAGCCAGCGTCAACTAGAAATTTCTATTTCTGCGATCGCTGGGGATCTTGAAGATCGTGCCCCGCTCAATTTATGCATAATTCTCGACCACAGTGGCTCGATGAATGGACGCCCCCTGGAAACGGTGAAACAGGCAGCGATCGGTCTGGTGGATCGTCTCACACCGGGCGATCGCATCTCGGTTGTCGCCTTCGATCACAAAGCCAAAGTGCTTGTCCCCAACCAAGTCATTGACAACCCAGAAAATATTAAGAAACAGATTAATCGGCTCAGTGCAGATGGGGGTACGGCGATTGATGAGGGTTTAAAACTGGGAATTGAAGAACTGGCGAAGGGCAAAAAGGAAACGGTTTCTCAAGCTTTTCTGTTAACAGATGGCGAAAATGAGCATGGCGACAACAACCGCTGTCTGAAATTTGCCCAAGTGGCGACTGGCTACAACCTGACGTTGAATACATTGGGATTTGGCGCTCACTGGAACCAGGATGTTTTGGAAAAAATTGCTGATGCGGGTGGCGGTACGCTGTCCTATATTGAGCGTCCGGAACAAGCAGTTAATGAGTTTGGACGCTTGTTTAATCGAATCTCTGCGGTGGGGTTGACAAATGCCTACTTATCACTTTCGTTAATGCCGAAGGTACGGTTAGCGGAACTCAAACCCATCGCCCAAGTTGCTCCAGATACCATTGAACTGCCGGTGCAACAAGAAGGCGATCGCTATACGGTACGTCTGGGAGACTTGATGAAAGATGTGCCGCGAATCATTTTGGCGAATCTTTACGTCAGCCAGCTAGCGGAAGGGCGTCAAGTGATCGCCCAGGTGCAAGTCCGTTACGACGATCCCGCCCAGGATAAAATGGGGCTAATTTCTCAACAAGTCTTAGTTGAGGCGAATGTTGTCCGGAGTTACCAACCCGCACCCAATCCTCAGGTGCAACAGTCTATTTTGGCGTTGGCGAAATACCGACAAACTCAGTTAGCAGAGGCGAAATTGCAGCAAGGCGATCGCGTGGGTGCAGCGACGATGTTACAAACTGCCGCCAAAACCGCCCTGCAAATGGGAGACAAGGGAGGCGCGACGGTTCTCCAAACCAGTGCTACTCGCTTGCAATCAGGTGAAGAACTTTCGGAAGCAGATAGGAAGAAGACACGGATCGTCTCTAAAACTATTTTGCAGGAGTAGGCTTTTTTAACGCAAAGGTACGCCAAGGTTAACGCAAAGGTACGCAGAGGAAGCAATTTACCTCTGCGTACTTTCTTGGCGGTGAGATTTTAAGAGTGGTGCTTGTGGGCTTTCTAGGTGCCACCAGTGGCGATCGCCACTTCAAGCTACTCAAGCCACAACAGACGCTTGAGGGCGAGCAAAAATCATTCGCCCCGCCGAAGTCTGCAAGGCACTGGTTACAACCACTCGGATTTCACCACCCATGTAGTCGCGCCCGTCTTCCACAACCACCATTGTGCCATCATCCAGGTAGCCGACGCCCTGAGCTGGTTCCTTGCCACCCTTGATAATTTTGATATCCAAGCTATCACCAGGCAGATAAATTGCCCGAATTGCCTGAGCCAAATCGTTAATATTCAGCACCGGCACTTTCTGCAAAGTAGCAACCTTACTCAAGTTGTAGTCGTTGGTGAGCAAAGTGCCGTTGATTTCTTGCGTCAACCGGACTAACTTCGCATCCACCTTGGGAATTTCATCGTAATCGGCGGAGTGGATTACAATCCGTTCTGAGTAAGCATCCTTCATCTGGTTCAGGATATCTAGCCCTCGCCGTCCCCGAACTCGCTTCAGATCGTTGGAACCATCTGCCAGTTGTTGCAGTTCCTGCAAGACAAACTGGGGTACGAGGATTTGACCTTCGATAAAGCCAGTGTTTAGCAGTTCTTCAATGCGACCATCGATGATGCAGCTGGTGTCTAAAACCTTGGTCGAGGCAGGTTTGAGGGTTCCTTCTGCCACCAACATCGTTTCCACGCTGTGGGGACTAATCAGCCTCAAGAAGGAACGACCGTGGGTATCCGCTAAAGTCACTCCCAAGTAGGAAAACATGACACTGCCTAAAATGGCAACAAGAGGCTTAATAAAAGCAAAATCGAAGGGCATTGGTAGTAAGAAAACGGGTGCCAGCATCAAGTTGGCAACTAATAAGCCAATCACCAAACCGACAGCTCTGGTCAAAATGACCTCGATCGGCATTTCCCGGACTCTCTTTTCCAAGCGTCGATAGGTCGTCTGCACGAGCAAACCGGCAGCGCCCCCAACCAGGGCGGCAAACCCGGCGAAGACCCAGCGTAAAGCGTCCTGATTGCTGACTTGATGTAGGGCACCGCTAGGCAGTAATTCAATCGCGTCGAACCCGATTCCCGCCGCTGCTAGGATGAATAAAATAATAATGATTGCGTCAAGCATGGTTTCCAGTTATTTGGGATGATTGCTTCAATTCCTGAAAGCGGCTCTCAAGAACTGATACAAATTTACATTTGTTTTATTATATCTTTTGTGTTATTGACTTCACTCTTGCGTATGACCATTGATTTAGCACCAGCATTTAATCCAATTTGAGCTATTTTGATGAAGTCACCTCTTTATTTATTAAAAGAACAATTCTGAAAAATTAGCCAATTATGTCGCTTCTAAAAGGCAGGAAACAAGACGGGGTATAGCCTTGACGTATTCTTGCTAAGAGAAGAAAAGACCTGACAACAATTCAGTAAAGTAACAACTGTTAATCAAACATTTAAAGATTTCATCGCTATATTGAGTATTGATACAACTATGGTCTTAAATTATTTAATCCCGGACGCAAAAAATATTAATTTGGGTATCCCCAGCTCTGCTTATCTCCACATTCCATTTTGTAGACGCCGGTGCTTTTACTGTGATTTTCCAGTGTCTGTGGTAGGGGATCGCAAGACTGGTAAGAACTCTGGCACAATTGAGCAGTATGTTGAGGTATTGTGCCAAGAAATTGAAGTTACACCAGTACATGGAAATTCGCTAAAAACAGTTTTTTTTGGAGGTGGTACTCCTTCGTTGTTATCGGTGCAACAACTCAAGCAAATTTTGACTCAACTTGATGCTGGTTTTGGTATTGCCACCGATGCTGAAATTTCGATGGAGATGGACCCTGGCACCTTTGACTCGCAACAACTTCAAGGCTACCGCTCAGTTGGAGTGAATCGAATCAGTCTGGGGGTACAGGCGTTTCAGCCAGAACTATTGGAAGTATGCGGGCGATCTCACTCTGTCTCTGATATTTTTGCAGCTGTGGAGCTAGTCCGCAAAGTGGGGGTTCCCGAATTTAGCTTAGATTTGATTTCTGGTTTGCCCCATCAGACGTTGGAACAGTGGCAGGAATCTCTAGAAACCGCAGTAGCGATCGCGCCCACTCATATTTCAATTTACGATCTCCAAGTCGAGGCAGTTACTGCCTTTGGGCGTCAGTATCAACCCGGTGCCAAACCGCTTCCTACCGATGAAATGGCTGCCGAGATGTATCGACTGGCGCAGCAAGTTCTCACCAGTGCTGGTTACGAACATTATGAGATTTCTAATTATGCCAAACCCGGTCATCAATGCCGCCACAATCGAGTTTACTGGGAAAATCGCCCCTACTATGCCTTTGGCATGGGTGCCGCCAGTCATTTGCAAGGGTGCCGGTTCACCCGTCCCCGCAAAACACGGGAATATTACGAATGGGTGCAACAGATAGTCAAAGCAGGTGGCGTCTGGGATTGTCCTCAAACATTGACATCTGAAGTATTGTTGGAAACGTTGATGCTGGGCTTGCGTCTAGCAGAGGGCCTTAGTTTATCAACCTTAGCTGAACAGTTTGGCAAACAGACGCTGCAACAAATTTGGACGTGTTTGCAATCCTACTACCAGCAAGGTTGGGTAGAAATTGTTGGCGAAAGCGGGAAAGCGATCGCGCTTGACGCCCAGAAACTCCCACCGAAGGGACGATTAAGATTAACCGATCCGGAAGGGTTTTTATTTTCCAATGTAATTTTGGCGGATTTGTTTAGCGAGCTAGGATAAGTTTGAGGGCAAGAGTGTGGATTGATGATTCACCCAAAAGCTAAAATCTAAAATCTAAAATCCTCATGATTCCTATTGCTGATAACATCCCCAGTCGCAGCAAACCGATTGTTAATTACGCCCTGATCGGAATCAATGTTGCTTTGTTTCTGTGGGAGTTAAAATTAGAGGTTGCAGGTAAACTGAGCGCTTTTATCCAACACTGGGGTATCGTTCCTGCCCGAATAAGTGCTGTGATTTCAGATGTCCTCAGTGGGGAAAATCCAGCAGCATGGGTTGCCTTGCTGATGTTCTCCAGTTCCCTGTTCTGGGCGATGTTTCTCCACAGCAGCTTTGGTCAAATTTTAGGAAATATCCTATTTTTATTTGTTTTTGGAAAGAGTGTAGAGAATCTTCTCGGACACCGACGATTTCTACTACTTTATTTGCTGGGTGGCATTTTGACGGGCATAGTACAAGTTTTACTAGACTCTACTTTGACGATGCCATTAATTGGAGCCAATGGCGCGATCGCATCTGTCCTCGGAGCCTATTTTCTGAGTTTTCCTCAGTCAAAAATTGATACCATTTTGCCCCTGGTAATTGTGTTTATCCCGATTGAACTGCCAGCTTTGTTTTATCTATTCTGGTGGTTTATTCAGCAAATGTTTTATGGAATCGGCAGCTTAAATATTTCCGGTGGCGTCAATCCCGTGGGCGTTGGGTATTGGGCACATGGTGTAGGGTTAGCAATTGGTGCCATTCTCGTGTTGCTGTTAAAAAGAAGTATCGATAAAAAACGAACCCCTGAGGCGCAGAGAACTCATAAGAATTAGTGGAGAGAAGCTGTTAGAGCTGATTTATATAGCGAACCTAATTCAGTTGAGAGAAACAACCATAGGTAAAAAGTTTGGAAAGTTAAAGGTTTGACGATGAATGACGAACTCAAATAGAGACTTAATGACATTCAACGATATACACAAGTGGTAATACTCTCGAATGGTCGATATCCTCTAACTCGCCGATTATCAGTAATTGTTAAACAAAACGAACAAATTGAACAACGATCTGGGGAAGCTTACGCCAAGTTACTGCTAACAGATCGGGGTCAAAAACTGGTTGAAAAGGCTGGATTTGTCAGAATCCGCTAGAGCATTCGGATAAGTACGTTTAGTTTTTGCAACCGCGCTCCATTTCTTTAAGTTTATCTGGGGGATAGTCTACAGGTACAAACTTAAAACCATAAAGCGAGCAGTTAGACGGCACGACTTTGACCAATGTAAAGATCGGCTCATTGGGATCTCCACCGCGAAAACTAATTATCCCCATTGCACCATTGGCTCGAAAGTCGGGAGCCGATAAAGCCTGCCGCACGTCAGAACGATTCGGTTGAGGTTTTTTTGCTAAAGCCGTTATTAACGCACGAGCTGCATCATAAGTCGTAGCGGTCAGCCCACTCACTTCCGCTTTCCATAACTGCTTAGATTCTTTGGGAAACGTTGGATTGGGGCTGCTCAAGGAATGCCAAGGGACTGTTACTACTAGGCGACCGACTACATATTTAGGGTCGATTTGTAGAATCTCAGAACTGTAAACAGCCCATGCTCCCACCATCGGATAACGACCCTGATTTGCCTTAATCACCGCTAAGACATTCTGAAAGGAAAAAGGACAGGTCTGACCATCCGGGAGAAAGACAAGCGTAGCCGCTCCTTTTGCTTGTGCTTGGTTAATCGCCTCAACAGCATTGAAGTCCTTTTTGCACAGTTCAAAATCTGCTCTTACCCGTCCTCTACTTGCGGGGAAGCTAACGTGAAATTGATCTCGGATAGATTTGCTGTAATTACTTGTGCCAGAGTAAAAGACTGCGGCTGTTCGCTGATTGGCTTGGATCATGTAGCTAGCCAAAGCCTGGGCATTCACGCGATTACTGGGTACAGTGCGAAAGAAAACGTGTTCGCTCTTTTGGCTCCATTCTGAGAGGTCTTCCGAGGTGCTACCTGGAGAAATTAATACCAACCCGTGCTGTTGATAAATTGCGATCGCTCCCAGTGTCACTTCGCTGGCATAGTGACCGATGACCGCTAAAATGTCCTTTTTCAACACCAATGACTCGGCAATTTGTTTAGCTTTGGCAGGATTATTGGCATCATCTGCGATGACTACTTTCAGCCCTTTACCACTAATCCTTTGACCCTGATTGATTTCATTTTGGACTTGGGCAGCTCCTCGTAGAATTTCCAACGCTCTGTTTGGATTGTTGGTTATCGCAGCGGCAACAGCAATCGTGTATGCCTTTTCCTTTTTATCCATCAATCGGGCATTATTCAGGTAAATCAAAATTTCCGGGTCGCTTGGCTGTTCGCTCCGTGCCTTCTCTAATAAACCAACAGCCTCAGCATATTGACCGCTGGCAAATTTTTGCACGCCTTTTTGCTTGAGAGCGCCTTTCAAACTGGGAACTAAAACTTCTTCTCCACAACTGACATTGTCTGCAAGATTGGAATCACAAGCCTTCGGCGGTTTCACAAGCGTATAGATAATTATTCCGAGTCCTGTCAAAAGAATTGCACTCACGACCCAAATGAGTACAAGCCTTAAATTGCCTGAGTTGATACTCCTGGTAACTTCTTCGTCTGAACAATTGCCTTCAGGAAGCAAAGTAAGCGTGTCGTCGGGAGATCGTGTCCGCCGATGATTGTTGATTTGCGTCTCAATTTCCTCTAAACGTTGCACAATTTCTTGGGCATTTTCAGGTCGATTCCCTGCGAAAGGAGCCATCAGGTCATTAATTAAAGTTGCCAACTCTAGTGAAATCTGGGGGGCACTGTTTCGCCAATTCAACTGACCTGTTTGGGGGTTTCCAGGAAGGTCATGGGGATGTATGCCTGTCAGCAAATGAACGAAGGTGCGTCCCAAAGCATAGAAATCAGATTTGGAAACAGCTCTACCATCGGCTTGTTCTGGGGGGTGTATAGCCGTGGGAAATTATTGCTGTGCCATCTCTTCCGGCTAATTTGTGCAAGTAGGTTTCCGTAGCTTCCCGGACTGCACCAAAATCAATCAACACCAGTTGATTATCAGGTCGCAGCATAATGTTAGACGGCTTAATATCCCGGTGAAAATAGTTGCTTTGATGAACTTGCTGTAAGATTTCTGCCAGTTGTTTCAACCAGGCGAGCGCTTGCTTTTGGCTGATGGGTTGATGGTTCCGGCTGCTCAACCATTCTTTTAAGTTGATTCCCTCAATTTTCTCCATCACCAAGCAGTGCAAGGGCTTTTCGCTCTTTAGATGACATAACTGGAAGTATCCATCTGCCTCCACTTTGGGAATCCCTTGATGATTCAACTTCTTTAGAACTTCGGCTTCCCGCTGGAATAGGCAGATTGCCTTCTCATAATCAGTGAGCAAAATTTTTAGGACTTTTTTTATACCTTCCCGACGCACGTCCTCCACCTCAAAGGTTTGGCCAAAGCCTCCTTTGCCCAAACGTTGGATGACCCGATAGCGCCCTTCTACTAAACTTTCGGAGCCACAGTCAGGACAAGTGCTTTGATTACCAGGTTCGTTGAAATTGCGGCAGTTGGGATTGATGCAATAACTCACGGCAAACACACTATCCCGATTTGAGTGGGAATGTTATAAAATTATAACTTCCTCTCGGAAAATAACTTTATTGTTCGACCGTTCGCTGAGTAATTTTTCTTTTAACATACCTTTTCACTACCGGCTGAAGCGTATAAATAACTTCATTCCCTTCGATTTGCTTTTCTATCAACGAACGACGTTCTAATGCTTGAATCGCTTCCATGATTTCAGAAGTTGAAACCGTTAGATTGATTTCTTCTTTTAATTTAAAGATAGAGCTAGAGTTGAGATTAGCCGCTAACTTAAACATAATTTCTTTTTGAAAATTTGATAGCCGTTGCCAGGAAGTATCTAAAATTAGATGAATATCGCCTAAAAATATTGTTTCTAGCTTTAAGAAATCAGAAACTTTACCAGCAAATGAGTCTTTTATATAACTGGTAATAATATTTAAGATTAAGGGATTTCCTCGATAGATTTGAAAAAGGCTTTTCCAGTGGTTTTCGTCTGACAAACCTTTGGCTCTAAATATTTGCCAAGCGTCTGTATCATTGAGATCGGACAGCAGTAATGAACGAACGCTTGGAGTTTCTCCCTGGATTAATGCAATTTCATTCGGTTGCTCTCGACCGATTAGCATTAAGCAGCTGTTGTGGCGCTCTCTTCCCACTCGTCTGAATAGTTCGCCATAGCCTTCATACCCTTCTCGATAATACCCAGTTGCTTGACCAGCACCTAGAATCGTTTCGACTTCATCCAAAATCAGCAGACATCGATGGGAACCTGTGGAAGGGTTTGTTCCTTTGGGAGATCGCAAAGACTCAATTAGCTGAGAGATTCGGCGACCAATATCTTTTGGTAAATCGGTTGATTGCTCGTTGGAGAGGCATCGGAGCAAGTCTGCGATCAGGTCTTCCACTGATGGGGCAGAACGGAGCGATCGCCAGATGAAATAATCAAACTCATTCTGAATTTGCTCGGCTAGCATCACGGATAGCGCTGTTTTACCAATTCCTCCCATGCCGAACAACGTTACTAGGTGGCAACTATCAGCAACAATCCATTTCTCAAGCACAGCGAGTTCTTCTGTGCGCCCATAGAAACCAGAGACATCAGGCGCTTCACCCCAATCGAGTATAGGAATTTCACGCGCTTCTACTTCTTCAACTGCACCTGAATCAACAATTTCCTTCCAGTTGTCGATCCCGACAGCTTGGCAAATATTAATAAAGGTCTCTTGCTGAATGGGTTTTTTCTGCCAAAACCGTTTCAAGGTTGCCTGGGTCGTTAGGGCAGCCTGCCACCAAGAAACGGTCATTGTTTTTGTCCAACCTTTCCTTTTTCGGGCTTTATCAACGCTTTCTAGTCCCCGTGCAGATGCTCTGAGAGACCCCGCCATAGTTAAGCTCTTTACCACAATTCTCGCTTATTCTGGCTTACCTTTCGGTGTAGCGATCGCAGCCTTACCCTGAAAACTGAGCCAAAGAGTCAGCAAAAAAGTGAGCCGTCAAGCTGAAGCGTCTTTGGCAATCTGAGAGGATAAGGCGCTAGATCGCCTTCTTTAACGTCTGTCCTTCTTTCCAGAGATTGCCAGCTCAGTCTTTAAGAAGATTATGCAACCGAATCAAGTTCTAACCTACTGCAATGTCATGGAACTGTTAGTTGCTCAGGAAGTACACCGACAACTCCAGCAGTTACCGCCAAAGTTGGTCAACTATATCAATCCAGCCCATGCGATCGCTTACGCCCTGAATCGTCTGCCAGCCCTGTATGCGACCAGTCCCAGAGGATGGTATCTACAGCAGCAACGGGCTAAAGCTAAGTTAGCACCTCAGATTATCGTGGCGGTGGGTCAAGCATTGGCGGCTGTGCAACAAGATTCCTTGAACGTGGTAAATTCCCTTCCTTGTGCAGAAAACGCCGAGAACCTCGAAGAGAGTGCATCTGATGCAGATGTTGAAGATGCCAAAAGCCCCGTCTCCCTTTCTTGGGTGCGATCGCTTTTTGGATTAGGGGGCATTCATAAAGCAGATGGTCGGCGATCGCGCTAATCTAATGCCAGCCACCTCTAGCATCAGTTCCTATGTCCACTGAAGCGATCGCGATTACCGTCAAATTATTCGCCGCCTATCAAGAAGCTTATGGCGTTTCGGAACTGGTGCTGAAAATCCCTCCAAATACAGCCGTTTCAGCGATATTAGATAAATTTGCTTCCGAACATCCGGAACTTGACAAATGGCGTCAATTTACTCGCTTTGGCGTTAATTTTCAATTCGTCGAGCCAGACACGATTCTGCATGATGGGGATGAAGTCGTGCTGATTCCCCCTGTTAGCGGTGGCTAGGAAAGACAAAAGTTAAACGCCAGAAATTCGGTTTTTTCATCCCAAATCCGCTTCAATTCCCTCTTTTTCCGAAATTAGCGACCGCAAGCTTGGAATGTAATCGCCCCAGTCTTCAGACTGAGGGCTGAATTTTGTATCATAGACAACATTTAATCCCGACTAAAAGAGTCGGATATACTTGACGGGTATTTTTGCCTGTGTTAGTATCAACCGAGCGATGACGGACGATTAGAGTGTAAATACCCATGACCCAGGCAACCCAGTCAACAACGGCAACCTTTACGGCACTGAAGTGTAAAGAATGCGGCACCGAATACGAACTCAAGGCAACTCATGTCTGTGAGTTTTGTTTTGGCCCTCTGGAAGTAACCTACGATTACGATGTTCTGCGCCGCACCGTCACTCGTGAAAGCATTCAGGCAGGGCCTAACTCAATTTGGCGCTATCGTTCCTTCTTGCCCGTCGCCACAGAAAAGCCGATTGACGTGGGAACTGGCATGACCCCCTTGGTAAAAGCCAATCGCTTAGCTCGCCGTCTGGGTATTAAAAATCTTTATATTAAAAACGATGCCGTCAATATGCCTACCCTGAGCTTTAAAGATCGGGTGGTGTCGGTCGCTTTAACAAGAGCGCAGGAATTAGGATTTACGACAGTATCCTGCGCCAGTACGGGTAATTTAGCGAATTCTACAGCAGCGATCGCGGCCTACGCCGGTTTAGACTGCTGCGTCTTCATCCCCGCCGACCTAGAAGCCGGTAAAGTTCTAGGTACACTCATCTATGGTCCCACCGTCATGGCAGTTCAGGGCAACTACGACCAAGTGAACCGCCTCTGCTGCGAAGTTGCTAATACCCAAGGTTGGGGATTTGTCAATATTAACCTCCGTCCCTACTACTCGGAAGGTTCAAAAACCCTCGGCTACGAAGTAGCAGAACAGCTAGGCTGGAAACTGCCGGATCATATCGTCGCTCCTCTGGCATCTGGCTCTCTGTTCACCAAAATCTACAAAGGATTCCAAGAATTTATCAACGTTGGACTAGTAGCTGATAAGAGCGTCCGTTTCAGCGGTGCCCAAGCTGAAGGTTGTTCCCCCATTGCCCAAGCTCATCGGGAAGGGCGCGACTTCGTAACCCCCGTGAAGCCGAACACCATTGCCAAATCAATCGCGATTGGCAACCCAGCAGACGGAGTTTATGCGCTGGAAGTCGCCAAGAAAACCGGCGGTAACATTGAATCAGTCAACGATACTGAAATTGTTGAAGGCATCAAGCTATTAGCTGAAACCGAAGGCATCTTTACCGAAACCGCTGGTGGCACCACCATCGCCGTGCTGAAAAAATTGGTAGAAGCGGGTAAAATTGATCCCGAAGAAACGACCGTCGTTTACATTACCGGCAACGGACTGAAAACCCAAGAAGCGGTGCAAGGATACATCGGGGAACCCCTGACGATTGAGGCGAAACTGGACAGTTTCGAGCGGGCATTAGAGCGCTCTCGGACACTCGAACGTCTCGACTGGCAGCAAGTTCTGGTTTAATAATCGCTATCAGCTTTTTGTGATGAGTCATTAGTCCCTCCGGGGTTGCTAATGACTCATCGCTCGTGACTACGCATGAATGACTACTGAATAATCTTTAACTATGACAGTCAAAGTTCTCGTTCCGACTCCTCTCCAGAAGCTTACAAACAATCAAGCCACCATTGAAGGCAGTGGCGGTACGATTGGTGAACTGCTCGAATCCTTAGAGCAAAGCTATCCTGGCATCAAAGTGCGTTTGTGCGATGAAAAGGGCGAACCCCGTAGATTTGTGAATTTCTACGTCAACAGCGAAGACATCCGCTTTTTGGATGGAACTCAGACACCTCTGAATGAGGGTGATGAGGTGAGCATTGTGGCAGCGCAGGCGGGAGGCTGATTCCAAGCTAGGATGAGCAGTAAAGGATTTCAATCTCGAATCGGGATTGTTAATCCTATTTTCATCCATGCTGCATACATTCAAAAAAATCACCAACTTGCGGATAAGTCCAATGGCAGAAGAAACGAATCACAATGACGCCGGAGAGGTGGCTCCTAGCACTGTTGACAAGCAGGCTCCTAGTGTTTCTGAAGAAAATGCTCCCAGTACGGATTCTGACGTAGCAACCGACATTCCTACAGCAAACGCACCCGCTCCAGAAGCTGTGAATCCGGAGGTGAATCCGAATGCGGCTGGAGAAAAATCTTCGACAGAGGCATCAACCCCAGATGACTCGGCTCAGGTTCAAACAGATGTTAAAAAAACAGCTCAAGCATCTAAAGAGGATAAGCCAACGGGTGCCAAAGCTGCTAAAGCAGATAAGCCAGCAGGTGCCAAAGCTGCTAAAAAGGACGAGTCGCCAGAAGGGGATAAGCCAGCTGCTAAAGCGGCTAAAAAAGAGAAGGCACCTGCGGTAGAAGACAAGCCTTTTGTTGAGTTTATTCAACAAGACTATTTACCAGCTTTGAAAACAGCACTTGAAAAAAAGGGCGTCAAAAATTTAGAGCTGAAATTTGACAAGAAACCGCTTCAAGAAATCTCAGAATGCTGGCAAGTCAACGGGAGCTGGCAAGGAGGAAAGCGGAACTTTAACCTTTATTTTCCCGAAGAAGACATCCAAAAACAAAGAGCTTTTTCCTGTTTTGAAGGCTCTAAACCCAGTATCATTGAGCCTTTTTTGTGCGATGAGCGCAAGCTCACGCTGGATTTAATGGTGTTTGGCGTGACGCAGCGGTTGAATGCTCAAAAGTGGCTGGAAAGAAATTAGTCGGGAAAGGTGAATTTCATTAGTCATTAGATAATTACTAATGACTAATGAGCCATTACAACTCGATAAATTCATAAATGACAATGCCAGTTTCTGGGTGATTATCAACCATGACGTAGCCACTTTTGAGCATTTCTTTCAAAGTGGCTTCTGCCTTGGCAAAGCTTACACCTGTATCCATCACCGCTTGGGTAACGGAAAGTTTGCCACCTCTAGCAGCGGCGGCTTTCACAAGTTTAACCATTAGTTGATCGCGGGTAAGCTCTTGTTTGGTAAGCGCGATCGCAGGTGGCGATAGAGGTACGCCCGTGGATGATACTCCCAAGCGGTCTTGCAGCTTGGCGTTATGTTCTTCCACCATGCCGGGAATCAGGAATAAATCCACGAACTGCCCGACCCCAAACAAACCCCACGTAAACAGCCACAGCAGCCCCGTGCCAATCTTGCCATTGTATAGGCGATGCATCCCCGCTATCGGTGGGGACAAAAAACAGGCTAGCCAAAGAACATAGGCAGTCGAGACGTTCTTCATAAGATTCCTAGCGCTTCAGATGTCCTAACTTCAATCATAGGATTTTGTTCTTCACTCTTGCACCTAGGAATTGAGCAGCAAGAACTCTGAAGATGTCACAAAACTTGACAGCGTGTAGTAAGTCTTAACGTAACAAGTGCGATCGCTCTCGTGTAGATTGGTAGACTGGAACGCAAGCCTTTGAGTGAAAGCGACGGAATCATAATAATAAGAGAAACAAGAGAGACAAAGAATATGGTGGATTCCCTCAAAAAACCCAGCTTTGAAGAATTAAGACCTGGGGTGAAAGTACCTGCGAAAGAAACCCTACTGACGCCCCGGTTCTACACCACCGACTTTGATGAAATGGCGAAGATGGATCTGTCGCCAAATGAAGATGAACTCAAGGCGCTGATGGAAGAATTCCGCGCTGACTACAACCGTCACCACTTCGTGCGGGATGCCGAGTTTGACCAATCCTGGGATCATATTGATGGGGAGACGCGCCAGTTATTTATTGAATTTCTAGAGCGTTCCTGCACGGCAGAATTCTCCGGATTCCTACTCTACAAAGAACTCGGACGCCGATTGAAGGACAAAAACCCGCTTCTGGCAGAAGGCTTTAACTTGATGTCGCGGGATGAAGCTCGTCATGCTGGCTTCCTGAATAAGGCAATGTCAGACTTCAATATGTCACTAGATTTAGGGTTTTTGACCAAGAATCACAAATACACCTTCTTTAAGCCGAAATTCATCTTCTACGCGACCTATCTGTCCGAGAAGATTGGTTACTGGCGGTATATCACCATTTACCGGCACCTAGAAGCCCATCCCGAAAACCGCGTTTATCCCATCTTCCGCTTCTTTGAAAACTGGTGCCAGGATGAAAACCGGCACGGAGACTTCTTCGATGCCGTAATGAGAGCGCAACCCCAATTCTTGAATGATTGGAAAGCAAAGCTGTGGTGTCGCTTCTTCCTGCTGTCAGTGTTTGCGACGATGTATCTCAACGACATCCAGCGTTCCAAATTCTATGCCACACTCGGTCTGGATGCACGGGAATATGACATTCACGTGATTCAGAAGACCAACGAAACCGCAGGACGGGTGTTCCCAGTGATTCTGGATGTAGAGAAGCCAGAATTTTACGACCGCTTAGAAGTGTGCATCAAAAATAATGAGAAGCTGGGTGCGATCGCAACCTCCAACACCCCCAAATTCCTGCAATTGTTCCAGAAGCTACCCCTTTATGCTTCTAATGCTTGGCAGCTGCTGCGCTTGTACCTAATCAAGCCGATTGACATGACAGCCGTGCAAGGTAAAGCCCGCTAATTTTGAGCATCTTCCCTCAACTAAAGTGGTTCTGTACTAAGCAGAGCCACTTTTTTTATCCTTATCAAAATTCTTCATAAATATAAAACTGACGCAACCTCAATGACGAAGACCTTTGGCATCTCGCGCCTCAGCCCGGTAGATGCACAGACGCTCACTTGCCTTTCTTTGCGCCTTTGCGCCTTTGCGCGAGACTCTATCCTGTTCGCAATCGGTACTTCTCTGATTTTGAGGATCTCGCCTACGCAGGCTCAAACCCAGACTCAAACCCAGCCGCCAGGAACGTCCAAGCCAGAGGCTAGCGATTTAGATTTAAGTCCAGAAATGATTGAAAATAGCCCGGTTTTGCAGCGTTGGCGGCGAGACGTGCCGAATGTGTTAGAAGAAATTCGCAATGACCCCAGCTTTCGGACTAGGGTGCGCCTCGGCTACTCCCAGTTTCCTTCATCTGGGCAAGCCGGGGGAGTTAATATTGGCGTGGAGGACGTGTTTATTGGTCGCACCGGCTTAACCGTCAGTGGGGATTATCAAACTGCGTTCAAGGGTCAGCGCGAGGCTTATGGAGCAGATTTACGATACTATGTAGTTCCCTTGGGCAGCTACATCAACATCGCACCCCTGGTAGGCTATCGGCATTTAGAAACTGACCGATACTCAACAGATGGCTTACATGTGGGTGCGAAGCTGATGTTCGTTTTATCTCGTACTGGTGCAGCCGATATCTCCTTAACTCAGAGTTGGGTTGCTCCTGCAACGAATGAAGAAGTCGGAATTACAAAGCTTTCTGTCGGCTATGCCTTTACCCGCAATCTGCGCTTATCGACAGACATTGAGAAGCAAAATGCAAGACAACGCAAAGATAGCCGGGTTGGCATTGTACTAGAGTGGATGCCTTAAATTAAGTGTTTAAATAATTGAATATTGCAATGTTTACAGCATTTAACCCTAAAAACCTCTAAATTTGAATGCCATTACAAAAAGAGCCTTTGCCGACCTATGAACGCCTCAGACAATTTAGAGCTGTTTGGGCTATTTTTGCAACATACACCTGCTGCCGTAGCGATGTGCGATCGCCAGATGCGTTACTTGCTCGCTTCTCGTCAGTGGCTAATCGATTACGGGCTAGATGAGCAAAATCTGATTGGGCGATCGCATTACGAAGTTTTTCCTCACCTTCCCGACCAATGGCGGCACAAGGCTGAGCTAGTTTTAACTGGGGCGAGTGTAGAAGAGTACCAGGAAAGTAGCTTTGTTTGCCCTGACGGTTCCTCGGTGCCGATAAAGTGGAGCCTGCATCCTTGGCAGCACCCTAGCGGTGAAAGGGGCGGATTGATTTTGTCGGCAGAGATGATCCAAAGTGAGGACTTTTTCCATTCCATCTACGAGGGCGTGGAAAACGCCATCTTTGTTTTAGATGTGGACGCCCAAGGGGTTTTTCGCTACCTTAGCTGGAATCGACCGATAGCGATGGTTACTGGCATCAGTAGTGCCCAAGCGATGGGCAAAACTCCCCATGAACTATTTGGTTTAGAGTTAGGTAATTCTTTGCATGAGAGATATACAAAATGTCTCGTCGCAGGGGAATGTACTTTTTACGAGGATTGCATTCCCTTGCAGGGTGTAGACACTTATTGGCTAACGACTTTAACTCCACTGCGGGATGCTGCGGGTCGCATCTATCGAATTATCGGCACCGGAAGTAATATCAGCGCTCTCAAGCAGGTGGAGGAAGCGTTGCGGCAATCAGAAGCTCGGTTCCGAGAACTCGCGCAGCGAGAAGAACTACTCAATCGTCTTGCTAGTCAAATTCGCAGTTCGCTGGATCTCAATACCATCTTGGAAACAGCCGTGCAGGAAATCCGCAGGCTCCTGCAAATTGAGCAGTGCCTTTTCATGTGGTATCGTCCCAATGGTGAATCGGCAAGTTGGGAGATATTGCATGAAGCGAAGGTAGACAATTTGCCTAGCTTTCTGGGTTGCTATCCAGAGGAACCGACCAGTTTTCAAGTAAGACAACTCTTAAACCGAGAAATCATCCATTTGGATAATATTGAAGCGTTAACCGACCCCAATTCACGGCAGTTCTTCCAATCGCTGGGGTACGTTTCTATACTAAATTTTCCGATAATGACTCGCACGGGCGAACTTGGTGTAGTTGCCTGCGGTCAATTTAGCAGTCCTCGAACTTGGCATGACGATGAAGTGGAACTGCTTTCGGCGGTTTGTGACCAAGTCGCGATCGCGATTAACCAAGCAGAACTTTATACTCAAACTCGTGAAGCCGCAGCGATCGCTCAAGCACACGCCACCCGGCTCGAAACCACGCTTCAGGAACTCCAACGTACTCAGTCTCAACTGGTTCAAAGTGAAAAAATGTCCAGTTTGGGTCAGCTAGTGGCTGGAGTCGCGCATGAAATCAATAATTCCGTTAACTTCATCTACGGGAATTTAGCCCCAGCGAGCGAATACACGCGAGACATTCTTGGGTTGCTGCAACTATATCAACAGCAATATCCCCATCCAACGCCAGAAATTCAAGACGAAATTGCCGCGATTGACCTAGATTTTCTCATCAAGGACTTGCCTAAATTACTTTCTTCTATGAATGTGGGGGCAGAGCGCATTTGTGAGATTGTGCGTAGCTTACGCAATTTCTCCCGCCTTGACGAAGCCGAGATGAAACTGGTAGATATTCATGAAGGCATCGAAAGTACGCTCCTAATTCTGCAAAACCGCTTCAAATCCAAACCAGATCATCCCCCTATCCAGCTAATCAAAGAATATGGCAACCTACCTAAAGTAGAGTGCTATCCAGGGCAGCTCAACCAAGTATTTATGAATCTTCTCACCAATGCAATTGATGCTTTGGATGAGTCTAACAAAAAGCGATCGCTTGAACAAATCAAAGCCGACGCCAGTATCATTCGGATTCGTACCGACGTGTTGACAAATAACCGAGTCGTAATCAAGATTTCCGACAATGGGCCAGGAATGGCAGAGGAAGTCAGAAAGCGACTTTTCGATCCTTTCTTCACAACTAAGCCTGTCGGTATTGGCACAGGGCTTGGGTTGTCGATTAGCTATCAAATTGTGGTTGAAAAACACGGCGGTCAACTCAAATGTATTTCAGCGCCCGGTCAGGGGGCGCAATTTCTGATAGAAATTCCCCTGCATCCGCCATCACACATTTGATACTATTGCCGATGAATTCGTAATTTTTAACAAAAAGGGCGGATATTTAATTCCGCCCCAAAAAGGATTATTGATTATGAAAATTTAGCAAGCTGAAAACTCAAACATCAAGAAAATTTTTGCGATTTTTCACCTTTGAATTGTCTAGCGATTGCCGATTTCTGGTGCCCGCAACGACAACAGGGGAATATCCGCCTGTGCTTGGGTCGGAACCTGTCGCCCACTCGCCAGCGTCGGAACTGAACCTCGCAGTCGCTCCGTCAGCTGCAAAGTGGTTGCGTCGTAAATTTGAGTCAGGATTTTGGGGTACAAGCCAATGCCAATAATCGGCACCAACAGACAGGCGATAATGAACACCTCTCGTGGTTCCGCATCGATCAAGGCTTCGTGTTCCACTAATTCCTTATTCTCCGGCCCGTAGCAAATTTCCCGCAGCATCGAGAGTAGGTAGATGGGGGTCAGAATCACGCCAACGGCGGCTAGAAAGACCACCACGACCTTGAAAGTGGGGTTATAAGCATCGCTGGTCGCAAAGCCGACAAACACCATTATCTCTGCCACAAATCCGCTCATCCCTGGCAATGCTAATGACGCGAGGGCACAAGTCGTCCACATGGCAAACATCTTTTTCATCCTCAGCCCGACGCCGCCCATTTCATCCAGCATCAGGGTGTGGGTGCGGTCATAAGTGGCTCCCACAAGGAAGAACAAGCTTGCCCCAATCAAACCGTGGGAAACCATTTGCAGCACTGCACCGCTCAAACCCAAGTCAGTAAACGTGGCAATTCCAATCAGCACAAATCCCATGTGGGAAATCGAGGAATAAGCGATTTTCCGTTTCAGATTACGCTGGGCAAAAGAGGTGAGGGCGGCGTAGATGATGTTGGTAACGCCCAAAATCACCAAAACGGGCGCGAACACGGCATGAGCATCGGGTAGCATCTGGGCATTCATCCGAATCAGAGCATAACCGCCCATCTTCAGAAGAATTCCTGCTAGCAACATATGCACTGGTGCAGTTGCTTCGCCGTGAGCATCTGGTAGCCAAGTATGCAGGGGAATAATCGGCAACTTGACGCCGTAGGCAATCAGAAACCCTGCATAGATCCAGAGCTGGAAAGTTAGGGGGTAATCCTTGGAAGCGATCGCCCTCATATCAAACGTCACGGTATCGCCGTAGAACGCCATCGCCAAGGCGGCTACTAAAATGAACAGCGATCCGCCAGCCGTATAAAGAATGAACTTGGTAGCCGCGTACAAACGCTTCTTACCGCCCCAAATTGCCAGCAGCAGGTACACCGGAATCAGTTCCAGTTCCCACACCAGGAAAAACAACAGCATATCCTGGACCGCAAACACTGCAATCTGACCGCCGTACATCGCCAGGAGCAAAAAGTAAAACAGCTTCGGCTTAAACGTCACGGGCCATGCTGCCAAAGTCGCCAGGGTGGTGATGAAGCCGGTAAGCAATACTAGCGGCATTGACAAGCCATCTACGCCCACCGACCACCTTAGGTCGATTTGGGGTACCCAGGAGTAACTTTCCACCAGTTGCAGACCGGGATTAGAAAAGTCGTACTGAGTATAGAAGGCATAAACCATCACCACGAAATCAATCAGCCCAATAATGAGGGCGTACCAGCGTACCGTCTTACCATCTTTATCGGGTATTAACGGAAGCAACAGGGATGCCGCGATGGGGAACAGGATGATAAAAGTCAGCCAAGGAAAATTAGCTGTATTCATGAGATATCAAATCGTGAGCAATAAGGTTTAGCTGTCAGCTATGAGTAAGTGTACTTAAAAAGGAAAAAGGAAAAAGTTTTCGGCTTTTTCCTTTTATCTTTTGTTGACAGCGGGTAGAAACACACAGCGAGCGGTTTCTAAATTTAAGTCACACCAAAGACAATCACGCCCACTAGCACCGCCCCAAACACAATCAGGGCATAGAATTGGACGCGACCAGTTTCAAAGTATTTCAGACTTTCACCACTCAACAGCGTCGCTAAGCCGGTGAAGTTGACTGCGCCATCAACCACGCGGAAATCCACTTCCATGACTTGTCGCGCTAAGCGACGGCACCCTTGAACGAAGAGGGTGTCATAGATTTCGTCGAAATACCACTTGTTGAGCGACAGCTTGTAAAAGAAGGGGATTTTAGCAGCGATCGCAGCAGGATCGATCTTGCCTCTCAAGTACATCAGAGAAGCCAGCGTAATTCCAATCAAGGCAATTCCGACCGAATTACCCCCCATGATCAGAAATTCTGTCAAATCAAACTCAGTGGATTTTTCTAGCACCTCGGTCAGCGGTTCGCCGGGGGCGTGAATGAATTCCTCAAAATAATTGTGGAAAGGTGTCCCAACCAAACCAATCAGCATCGACGGCACCGCCAGAACAATCAGGGGCAGCGTCATCGTCAGCGGCGACTCGTGGGGATACTCGCTATGACCGTGGTCATCGTGGCTGTCATGGGCTTTGGAGGATAACTCTCTAGTATCCATCGCCCCAGGGCCAAAAGCGTATTCGACCTGGGGAGATTTAGTCGCCCCTAGTAGTTCCTGCTTGATGCCTGATTCATGCCCTCGGAATTTGCCCTCAAACGTCCGGAAATACATCCGGAACATATAGAAAGCAGTCATTCCAGCCGTCAGCCAGCCGACGAACCACAGCGCCGGATTTGCCCCAAAAGCGCTGCCTAGAATTTCGTCTTTCGACCAGAACCCAGCGAAAGGTGGAATCCCGCTGATCGCGAGCGTTCCAATCAAAAAGGTGAGGGAGGTAATCGGCATATACTTCCGCAGTCCGCCCATCATCCGCATATCCTGAGCCAAGGCGGGATCGTGACCTACGACTGATTCCATGCCGTGAATCACAGAACCAGAACCCAAAAACAGCATTGCCTTGAAGTAGGCGTGTGTCATTAGGTGAAATAGACCGGCAGTATAGGCACCGACGCCCATTGCCATTACCATGTAGCCCAGTTGGGACATGGTGGAATAAGCGAGACCCTTCTTGATGTCGTTTTGGGTAATGGCAATAGTTGCCCCCAAAAATGCAGTAAAGGCACCCGTCCAGGCAATCACGTTCATTGCGACTGGGATGCCTTCAAACACGGGATACATCCGCGCAATTAGGAAGACGCCCGCAGCCACCATCGTTGCCGCGTGAATCAGGGCGCTGATGGGGGTAGGGCCTTCCATCGCGTCTGGTAGCCAGACGTGCAACGGGAACTGAGCAGATTTCGCCACTGGTCCCATAAACACTAAGATTGCGAACAGAGCCGCAAGGCCGGTACTTAGGTAGCCTGATGCGACAAATGCTTGCAGGCGATCGCCGATTACGTCAAATTCAAAGCTGCCCGTCGCCCAGTACAGCCCCAGCATCCCTAACAACAGCCCGAAGTCGCCGACGCGGTTGACGACAAAAGCCTTTTGGCAAGCATCGGCTGCTGCCTTCCGGTCATACCAGAATCCGATCAGTAGGTAAGAACACATACCGACCAGTTCCCAGAAAATATAAACCTGTACCAAGTTGGGGCTGACCACCAAACCCAACATGGAGGAACTAAACAGGCTCAGATAGGCATAGAAGCGCACATACCCCGGATCGTGAGCCATGTAGCCATCGGTGTAAATCATCACCAGGAAGGCAACTGTCGTCACGATGACCAGCATCAGGGCCGTCAAGTGGTCAATCGTGTAGCCCATATTCAGGTGAAAATTTCCCGCTGCTGCCCACTCCAGGCTACGAGTGTAGGTAGCATGACCTTGAATTTGACTCCAGAGCAACGCCAAGGAGAAACTCATCGCCGCCCCTAGCAGGGAGACTATAACCACGGCGTTGAACTGCCGCAGACTGTTGGTAAATCGATTAATCGAGATTAGTCCCAGACCAACCAGCATCGCCCCAGCTAGCGGCAGGACTGGGATGATCCAGGCATACTGATAGAGCAGTTCCATCACTGACGCCTACTTTATATTTCTTCACTAACTTGGTAAGACCGTTTACATTGTGACACAGACGGTCTCTAAAGTATTTATAACTAACAGTTTAGACAGGCAGAAACCTGTCAGCCAAAAATTAAACCCACCGATAGAGAGAATCGGTGGGTTTAAGAACGGGTAAAACGTTGCATTCAGGTTGAAAAGTTACAAGCAGCGAAAAAATTGATCGGGATTTACGCACTGAAAACTTGAAACCGAGATCCCCCAAACCCCCCTTGAAAACGGGGAACCGGACAATTCCCTACTTTATCGGCGGATGTAAAGGGGATCTCTGCGTCAGTCCTATTTATCTTGGATAGGAGCAGCTATCTCCAACTTCAGGCAGAATTTGGCAAATAACTTACCATAATTTTTTCTAATGCCATGCGTAAATCATCCCGCCCTTGAAAGCTATCAATGCGGTGAACTACCTTGCCGTTTTCAATCAGAACGATCGTGGGTAGAGTCTGGAGGCGATAAGTATTCGCCAGTTTTAAATTTTGATCGGCATTAATTCCAACTAATTTGACTTGTTCGCCCCATTCAGATTGAACTCTAGTCAGGAGGGGGTTAATTAGCCGACATAATCCACACCAGGGTGCCCAAAAATGAACTAGGACTGGGGTGGAAGATTCTAAAACTTCTTGTGTAAACGTCCGTTCGTTAACAGAAAGCACCATGATCCCTCTAGTTTTATTCGCTTTTACTATTGAAAGTCAGCCAAAAGGAGGAAGTGGAACAATAAACAATGAAGTAAAATCCTTCAGCTTACTCTAGCGCAACTGGTATGCCAGTGCGTATCTACTACGTCTAGGCATCTATGGGGAAGCTAAGGCGGTAGAACCAGAGCGTAATTAAGCTGAAAGTTATTTGGAATCATGCTACATCCATTTGGGATCGCGTGGCTCAGCATAATTGCGGAACTCACACTACCATCTGACAACACCTGTCGCCTGGATCAACCAGGGATGCGCCCACCACAACAGCAGAATGAAAGCAGTGACCCCCAGATACGCAGGGCGGAGAAACTCTTGCCATTTCAGGGTTTGATGCCCTTCCAGGAGCGCCTGGAAGGGGACAACAGAGGTGCGAGCTTTCACAGCCTCGAAAGCTTCCCCATAGCGAGCCAAGAGACGGCGATCGCCATGCCAAACTGCGAATAAATGATGCAGCACTAGCCCTACTGAAGTTAAGAGGGTAAACGTCGTGCCAACCCAAAGCGTATGGGCAATACACCAAATCACCTGTCCGACCATTTGGGGATGCCTAGTGATGCGGATAATGCCGGTTTCGTAAAGATGCACTTGAGGCTTTTCGATGGCGGCAATTTCTAGCAAGTTGAAAGTTGCTGGATAAAGAAACAGAAATGAGATAGCCGAAAGCACCCACACCACCGACTGAACGCCGGGGACGCCCTGAACTTGCCACAGTTGCAGCCCATCATAACGATGATTAATGAAGTAAACGATCAACACCACTGCTAGAGGAAGACTGACGAGGGCAAATAAGATGCGGTAGAGGCGGGGGCCGATTTTTTTTTCGCCCCAAGGACGCAGTGCAGCCAGACCACTGTGAGCGATCGCAAACCCAAAAAGCAGTCCCAGCATTATGTAGTGGCTAGGAGTCAGAAGGCTAAAGAAATTCATAAACTTTTACGTAATTTCCAGTAGAAAATAGACCCCCCAAGTATTCCCTGAGAGACTTGATCTCGTGTTGTGTTACTGTCGATGACTGAGAGGCTTTACAACGAAGTGGGCTATCAATCGCTTGAGTCCAGCCCCATCTCTCGCAAGAGAGCGCTTAGCGATCCTTCGGTCATTGGTGATGGGTCATCGGTCAAATGTCAGCAGTAACCAACAACTGACAACTGACAACCGACAAAAAGCTAACAGATCGCCGAGCTTTATGCCTCAGTCGCTCCTTTCCCTTTTCAGGTAAAGCCTGTATGTCTGACCTTCCTTTCACTTTAGACCAACTCCGCATTCTTAAAGCGATCGCCGCCGAGGGAAGCTTCAAGCGTGCCGCCGATAGCCTGTACGTCTCGCAACCCGCTGTCAGCCTCCAAGTCCAAAACTTAGAGCGGCAGTTGGATGTGCCGTTGTTTGACCGGGGAGGACGCAGGGCACAACTGACGGAAGCAGGGCACCTACTTCTCAGCTACGGCGAAAAAATCTTGACGCTTTGTCAAGAAACCTGCCGCGCCATTGAAGACTTGCAAAATCTCCAGGGTGGCACCCTGATTATAGGAGCTTCGCAGACGACAGGAACCTACTTACTGCCCCGAATGATTGGGATGTTCCGCCAGCAGTATCCAGATGTAGCAGTACAATTACACGTTCACTCGACGCGCCGCACGGCGTGGAGTGTCGCCAACGGGCAAGTTGACCTGGCAATCATTGGGGGAGAGGTTCCTTCCGAACTACAAGAAGCACTAAAAATTATTCCTTATGCTGAAGATGAACTAGCGCTGATCTTGCCAGCCTTACATCCCCTCGCCAAAATTGGGACTATCCAAAAAGACGATCTTTACAAATTGCAGTTCATTGCCTTAGACTCCCAATCCACCATCCGCAAGGTGATTGACCAAGTGCTAACTCGCTGTGGTATCGATACCCGACGCCTCAAAATAGAGATGGAACTTAACTCGATTGAGGCAATTAAAAATGCCGTGCAGGCAGGACTTGGGGCGTCGTTTGTCTCCCTATCGGCGATCGAAAAAGAGTTGCAAATGGGCATCCTCCACTACGCAAAAATTGAAGAGGTAGTGGTCAAGCGGATGCTATGGGTGATTGTGAACCCAAATCGCTACCGCTCCAAAGCAGCAGAAGCGTTTAGCCAAGAAATTTTACCTGCCTTTGCCTCCCCCGGATGGGGAAGAGAAATGGAAGCATCCACTCCAATCGAAGCCGATGGGTTCAAGGCAGCTGCTCCTAACTCCGCAGGCAGTTAATTCCAGTATTAGCCAGCTGTTAGTTGCTAATCGCGAATGGAAGTATGGCTACTAGCTCTTAAACAATTAGCAATTAGCAACAATCGATTAGGATTTGACCAGTAACTCCTCATGGAAATTTACTGTACCCGTCCCGGCTGCCCTCGTCCCCTGAATTTTTTTGCCGATCTTGATGACAACAACCTTGTCAAAACGGTGCAGCAGAAGTATTAGACCTCCTGCATGAATGAGAAAATAGTGTGCCAGTTGGCGATCGTCGAATTGCAAAATTAAGGAGAGACAAGGAGCAACTTAAGGAGGGGGCGATGCCATACACACAGTTA
>NZ_JAMPKB010000039.1:0-55983 GCF_039961925.1 Trichocoleus sp. DQ-U1
CGGACAGCGATGTCTTTCCGTTTTATGGAGTGGGTGAACGCTAATCGAGATGTATTCTCAGCCTATAAAGCTGCTTTGGGTTTTATTTGGGCTTGAAATCTGTTTAAGTCCCGCTAACGAAAAATTATTTTCATTTATTCCAAGATATTGAAGAAAATGAAGCTTTCCCAGACTCCTGCTACACTATTGTGGGGAATGAAGCTATGAAATATTTTCTGGAGGCTGAATTAGTTACTGACTTGTTAATAATGACTTTCAAAAGTTTTAATGAGTTATTAATTGCCTAAAGCTAATTGAAACCATTTTTATGAATGGTGGAAGCCAGTTTATTCTTCTTAGCGGGGGCACTGCCATGCCGTGTCCCTAGCGCTCCCTCCATCAATTTGCCGTCACCCAATCTCCCTAAATCTATACCGTGCAGAACATACCTCAAGATGATTCACCGAATGTTCCTGTCCAAAGAAATTGGTATTTAGTGACATTAACTCAGGTGTCGAAGCGTGAATTATTTTGCAAGCAAATTTTACACGCGATAGAACAAGAGAAGCTACAAGATGTGATTTTAAGAGTGGAAATGCCAAAAGAATCTGTATATCAGAATTTGGTATTGCTGGAAACAACGAGTTTCAAAGCTCTACGCGATCGCTTGCGACAGCTAGACTACGATCCCAAAATTTCGCCTAAACCTTTAACTTCCGAGCAAGTTAACCGGATGTTGGGCTTATAAAAAAGCAGTAGGGGCAGGAAAACAATCCTGCCCCTACGTTTATGGATTAGCGGAGAAAATCGGTAACTTTAACGACCGGAAACGGCTAAAGCGCCAGCGATCGCGGAAACGATCCCAGACACAGTTGCCGTACCAAACAGCCACCAAGCGGCAGAGGCAGCAGCTTTGCGAGTTTCTTCTGCCTGCCGCTGCGCTTGATACTTCACTTCGTCTAAGCGGCGTTGCGCTTCCTGTTGGAGGCGATCCACCCGTTGCAGGACGCTGTTGCGTGCGCCTTCAATTTGATCGACGAGCCGGTTAGCATCTTCCTCGGAGATGTCCTCGCGGGAAGACATGATGGCAACCAGAGTATTGCGATCGAAATGGGAGAGGCGATCGCGCAACGCATCAAACCCAGCTTGCGGATCGTCAAACAACTTGCGAACATCTTTCTTGATGCTGTCATAGTTGAGTTCTGGGCGATCCAGCGAGTTGAGGTAGTTGCGAATTTGAGCAAAAATCCCGTCAATCGTCTGTTGAATTCGCCGTTGAATGCTGCGAATTTGCTCCACAAATTGATCGCGTACCGAGAGGACTTGATCCACAATTCGGGCAGCTTCTTCCTCAGAGATATCCTGCCGTTGCGACAGCAGAGAGATCATCGTGTCGCGGTCGATGTGAGATAGGCGATCGGTCAGACTCTCAACTCCGGTGCGCGGATCGTGCAGCAACAACTGCAAATCGCGCTTAATTGCTTCTGGGTTGAGTTCGTCTTTGCCAGTATTCCGCAGGTAGTCTTGTAGCGTGCTTTGGAAATCTTGGATTTGTGCCTGCGTCCGGGTGGCAAGGCGACGAGGCGCTCTGACGATGTTTTTGATCGTACCCTGCACCTGATCGATGACCTGATTTACTTGCTCTTCGCTTAGGTCTTGCCGTTGACTCAGTAGCTTCACCAGGGTATCGCGGTCTACTTGAGATAGCCGTTGCCGCAGTGCCGTCGCACCTTCTCTGGGATCGGAGAGCAGCCTGGTCAAATCCCGCTGGATGCCTTCGGGATTCAGTTCGTCTTTACCAGTGTTCCGCAGGTAATCTGCTAGAGCCGTGCTGGTTTTGTCTACCTGCTCTTTGGCTTTATCTACGACCATTTGCGGTGCTTGGACAACGCTGCTCCAAGAATGTTGCACCTGATCGATGATTTGATTTACCTGGTCCTCGCTCAAGTCTTGTCGCTGACTCAGTAGCTGGACTAAGGTATCGCGGTCAAAGCGAGAAGCTCTCGACCGAAGTGCCCACATTCCTGCCTGCGGGTCGTTCAGGAGAGTTTTGATATCTCGCTGGATGCCTTCAGGATTCAGTTCGTCTTTGCCAGTGTTCCGCAGATAGGACTCTAAATTGAGCCACACTGCCTCGGTTTCCGATTGAATTCGGTCTCGGAGGGCTTGGGATTCGATCAGCACCCGATCGCGTGATTGTTCTAAATTCGTAGCGATCGCGTCAGCTTCTGTCTCGCCGATGTCTTCGCGTCCCCGCAGCAATTGCATCAAGGCATAGCGATCGTACAAAGCAAGACGACGCTCAAGGGTGTCATGGTCGGCATCTGCGTCTTCTAGCACCTTTTTGAAATTGTCGTTAACGCCTTCTGCGCTCAGTTCTGTCTTGGGTGCTGTTCGGATATAATCTTCAACTCGGCGGCGCAGGTCTTGCGTCCTTTCTTCTTCTTCAGCTGCCCGCACTGTCACCAAAACTTCTTGCCGGATGCCTTCCAATTGATCGGAAATGTCGTTGATTTTGTCTTGGGTAAAGACGCCCCGTTGTTGCAACAGGTTGGCAAAATATGACTTGTCTAGTTGCTCCAATTCCCGGCGAATTGTCCCCGGATCTCCTTGGGGGTCGTAGATGACTTCTTTGAATTCCCGGTTAAGTCCTGGTCGGGTAATCTGCCAGGAGTACGTGTTGAGCAGGTAGTTGTCTATATCTGCTCGAATGGTGCTGTAGGGGAGTTCTGGTTTAACTCCTGCTTGAGTCGCTAGTTTGTCGGTTTGCTCGGTTACTTTGTCTTTAGCTTTAGAGAGGGAACTTAAGATGGTTTGCACATCTAAATCTGAGAGATCTGTGCGTCCCATTGCTAATCCCATCAGGGTCGTTAAACCCTGCTGAACGCTTAGCTGAATTGGACCAGGAGCTGCGTCGTCGGCTGCTTTTTGATCGGCTTTTTTAGAGTCGCGCGTCTCTGCAATCAGCTGGTCGAGTTTGGCGTTGATATCATCTGACTTCACTTGACCCGGTTGTGCAGACTTGAGATAGTTGAGCAGTTCGCCCATCCGATCGGTTTGTTGTTCTCGCGATCCCACGGCTTGCCGCCATACGCCTTCGAGTTGGTCTACGATGCGGTTAAGGTCTCGTTTCGAGAGGTCTGTGCGATCGCTTACCAAATTTACAAATGTTTGGCGGTCGATGTTGCGAAGATTATCGGTGTTAGCGATCGCTTTTAGTTGCGGGTCGTTGAGCAATCTTTCAAATTCACCCCGAATCTTTTGTATATCGAGTTCAGGGGGACGCAAGGACCCTAAATAATCCTCCAGCGTCTCGCGGATGCTGGCAGGATCGATTCCCGATCCCAGTTCTCGCCGCACAGCTGCTGCTGCTGCCTCTGCGGTTGACACAACTTGATTATTTACAGCTTGTGCGCCGATTGCTGCGGTTGCTGTGCCGACAATTGCTTGGAAGCCGCTGGTTGCAGTATTAACAACTGAACCCACTAACGATCCCACTGTCGTTGAACTTACCCAGAATAGCAGGCAGAAGTAGGTTGCCCAAATTACCAGACCGATAATGGCACCCAAGCCGCCACTGCTAATCAAGCTCAGTTTCACTGCCAGGAAACACGCGATCGCTAACGCAATGGTGACTGTCACCAGCGTCCAAATTCCGACTGCTGTCCCTATTTTGCGAATTGTCCCTCCCAAACTTCCAGATTCATCCCGATCGGAATCTGAATCTGATTGATGACCCAAGTAAGAGATCCCGGCGGCGACTGAGAGGTTGGTTAACAATAATTGCAACGCAAAAGCTAACACTATCCCAGAAATCAGCGCTACAAAAAATTGAGGCCCTGAAAAGACAAGTGCCGCTTCTTCTGGAGTATTCACCGTTGGATCGACTGGTGTAACTTGAGCGAGCCAAAATAGGGTTTTGTACATTCCCATGAGTATTCCCGTACTCTCAAACATGATATTTTCTTCCTCAAAGCAAATCCCGCGCAAATTATAAATTAAGGTATGTTGAGTGGTCAAAATCTGCAAAAAAGACCACACTCTGAAACACCCGTTTGTCAAAAAAACGGGTGATTATCTTTCTGGTTTCTTTGTACTCATCTACTTAAGTAGTAACTCTGTATGTATCGCCTAACTCCTCTCTGTACGCCAGAATCGTCGAATCGGTCACTACAAAGCATCCTCCTGAGGTCTGAAATGTATACCTATGGCAGGATGGAGAGAGTAAGGGAGTAAGCCGCGAGCAATAAAAATACATTTGCAGACCTTTTCCTAAAACACGCTGCTGCTTCTTTCCATAAGCACCTTTATCTAGGCGATCTGCTCCGAAACCATGACGTACAGTTTAACTTAAGGAGTGGAGCAATAACCTTTAATGAAAGTTTATCTTCTATCCAAATTTTAGGAACTGAATCAGAAGCTAGAGATACTTAGCTCAGGGCTTAGACTGAACGAATAAAGTAATATATCAGATGCTTTTATGCAAGCCCCTATCGGTGTAAAATCGTTAAATATCTGAGAAAACACCAGGAATTCATTGTTACAGGATTGTTTCTGATTCGTGAAGTAACCGCCCATTTTCTGAGATTTTTTTGAGAGAAGGTGCAAACGGAGCTTGCAAAAGTAACAGGTATTCTCCATATCTTTAGAACTATAATGCTTGATTCATTCTTATCATAAATATCAAATTTAAATGCAATATGGTCATTAAGTAGAATTCCCTTAAAAGGTATAACTTAATTTTTAAGCTAATTATCCAATATTGCCAGCACCTATATTATCAGTTATTTCGATTTGGTAATTTTAGTAGATGTATTGAAATTTTCAATTGTATTTCTAAATAAAGATTTAACTCTTGTTAGTTTTGATGGTTATAAACGTCAAAATTAACTGATAACCTTGGAACTTAACGAACATTTTAATATCAAAGGAATAATTTTATATTACTTGAAGTAAAAGCTGGTGAGGGGTAATACGGTTTGGTTAGAAAAAGAACGTGAAAAAGTGATATGTCTCTATATCTATAGCGTTTCTCAGATGGCTTGAACATATTGTGGTTCTCATGTTCGGTAGCAGATTTTTGATTGCCATTCCCGTGCCGATGTATCTCGTACCAATTCTCTGTAAAGATGCGCTTAATAATAGAATAATAGAGCTTCAGTGGCAGGCGAGCGATCGGGTGAAGTGGAGTGAGGACTTTGTGGGAGGCATCTCGATGGCAAGCTGTTGACGAGCGCATCGGACTAGTTAGTGCTTGCCAGCCTGTTTTCAGCGTTTGCCTTTGCTCGTTTGCGATCGCTCTTGACACGCAAAACACTATCTATTTATTAAGCGCATCTTTAAAAAGAATTGGTATCACCTCTTTTTTCCTCAGCCCTTTTTTCCTCACCTCTCAGTCCTCAGTCCTCACCTCTCAGCCCTCAGTCATCTCTCCTCCCTTCTCTTACCAAGGGTTGCCAATCAACGTGAAAGCTGCCCAGTAGAAAGGATGCTCAAGACTTCTATTTCCCAGTCCAGCCATTGAGGGTGGCAAGGGAAAGCTGCCATTGAGGGTGCGGAGTTGACCTCCCTCTAAGCGCACTTTGCCCTTGAGCATTGCCACCTGTGCCTGACGCACCGCCTCCGCCTTGATGGGCGCTTTTTTCAATTGTTCGTAGAACTCTGTCATCAACCCCAAAGTCCCTTCATCGCTGACGTACCAGAGACTCGCTAGGGCTGACTTGACGCCTGCCTGCACTGATAACCCGGCAAAGCCTAATTCTGCCTGTTCATCTCCCAAGGCTGTGCGACAGGCACTTAGCACCAGCAATTCTACAGGAGGGTCATTCCAACCTAACTCCCGCAGCTGATCCAATCTCAGCTTGGTGTCCCACAGCTGAATATAGGAATTGCTCGGTTCTCCTGACTTAAATTCCCCATGCGTGCCTAGGTGAACAATTCCGAAAGGTTCTTGCTGACGCTGCGCCTTAAGATTTTTCAGAGTGAAGGCATCGTTGAGGAAAGATTTACCCGACCATAGGGAAGAGGCGATAATGGACAATTCCACGGGCACGGCGGGTAAGGGGTTTTGGTTGGTAAATTTGGCTGCTCCCATTGCCAGGACTTGGGTTTTTTTAATATCCCGGTAACGAGTATCGGTTAGGCTGAGACTCGGCATGAGTCCGACGCTGTATTTTTCCACTAGGAATTGTTGACCGTCATGGAGGGCAGCAACCGGAAGACTCCGCAACCCTGTATCCATGAGGAAAACCAAATTATCGATCTTGCTAGCTTCTAAATCAGCTTTTACGGGTGCTATCAACCACTTATAGAGTTGTTGGGAAGAATTGAGGTAACGGTTTGTTTTAAGCGGCTTAGTGATTTCTGAGCGAAATTCCTGGGCGACTTTGAGAACTTGTCGGCGTGTTACCCCTGTGACTCTCCTGCGAATTGGTGGCTTTTTAGCTGTCACAATGACGAGTTCGAGTTGGTCGTTATCCTGCGGTAGGGGATTGTTTGACGATTGAGCTGGAAGTTGAGCTAGCTGATTTAGGGCTAATCCCTGAGAGTTGAATTGCCAAAGAATATCTAATCGTGGCGCGGGATAAGGGAGTTGACTTTTATCTGCTGCTGTTCCTGGTGTAACTGTTGCAGGCACAAAAGCAACATAAATGAGTGCCGGTTTCACTCCAGTTGCTTTCTCAATTTCGTTAAGAATTTCACGCGCCTCATCCAAGGTTTTTAGGGGAAGATCGGGAGCGAGTCCCAAATATTGCTGGAATTGCCTTGTAAACTCTTGGTCGATTTGAGCAACAACCGGATCGATTTCGACTGAGGCAAGGGTTCTCGTTGCCGGTATTCGTGTCAGTGGCGTCTCCTGCGGTGGTGATAATTCGCTGGAAAGTGGCGTTGGGGAAGGTGTTGGCGTGGAGATTGGCGTGGGGATTGGCGTGGGAATTGGTGTGGGAATTGGTGTGGGAATTGGTGTGGGGATTGGAGTTGGAATTGGCGTGGGAATTGGTGTGGGGATTGGCTCAGCTACATTGATGGTGAGCTGTTGCGGGGCGGAGAAGGAAACTCGATCGCTCGCACTAATTGTAAAGGCATTGAGCAAACCAGTCGCACCCGTTGGCGGTGTGTAAACTAAAACATCGCTCAAAGACAAAATGGTTCCCGGTACGATCACGGTACCATCTTGTTTGGTCAGCGTTCCCCCATTAATGGCATCAATGCGTATTGAGGTAAAATCGCTATTTGCATCGGTTATAGATGGATTTAAACTCGCAACAGTGAATGTAATCGACTGATTTTGTTGAGTATCCGTTAGCAGAGTATTTGCGGTCAAAGTCGGTGCTTGGTTAATAAAGGTTATCTGAATACCATCAACACTAGGATTGCCCACCTCAAAGGTATTGTTATTGGGAATCAGAGTATCGATAGATGGAATGGTTTGTGCAGGAGAAATCAGCTCCCCATTCCCACTACTTCCACCCGTATCAATCGCTCCCGCCGTACCGTTGTTAGTCGCATCGCCGACGATAAATTGAAAGTTATCTTGCCCCCCATCATGTTGGATGATAACAGAGCCTCCTTGGGTCACTCCACTGGTGAGGATGGTTGCTGAAGTGCCGCCAATTATATTCAGTCCCTTAACAACTCCTAGGGAAGATATTGTGACATTACCACCGCTGAGTGAGCCATCGATTCCATCTACTTGTTCTTTAGCTTGGGTATTTATCGTATTAAAGGTAATATTGTCATCTGTTGTTAAGCTAACTAACCCACCTAATGCATTAGTAACCAGATCGGGAAAATCTGGATCGGGAGGGGGGGGATTAACAGTAGCAGAGGAATTAATGTTGCCGGTGATTATATCGTCCTTAGCTGTGAAGTTGACCGCACCCCCTGTAGCAACGATGGGGTCAGTAGCAGAGGAATCAATATCGCCGGTTTGAATACTACCTTGGGCATCTAAGGTAACTGAGCCGCCTATCGCATCGAATAAAGTGGCACCACCACTTGTTTGGCTAACAACAGCAGAGGAATTAATGGCATCTGTTTTAAGATTGCCTCCAGATGTTATCTTGACGTCACCCCCTGTAGCTCCTGGATTATCTCCAAGGAAAAATATGTCAGCTTCTGCAAAAGAATTAATTGTGCCTGTAGTGATGTTACTGCCAGCTTCTAAAGTGACTGCGCCGCCTGTAGATTGAAAATAAGAGGTGGAGGAGGAATTGATATCGCCATTAACTGTAATTGTGCCGGTGTTAGTAGTTAAACTCACCAGACCACCATCATTATTATTATTAGAGGAAGTAATATCACCTGTAAGAATGTTTCCATTAGTGGCATCCAGGATGATACTTCCACTGTTCGCGTATAAGTTAGAGGTGTCTAGATTGCCGGTAGCGATCGCGCCGTTGCTACTGGTGAGTTGAATCTTCCCGAACGGACCAAAACCAGGAGGAGGATCGATCTTAATATTTCCAACAGTGATACTTGCTCCGGAAATTGTTATATCTCTTCCATTGGTTCGGATGGTGTTCGCCGTATTTTGCATCACAAAAGAACCAACCTTATCACCATCAGCGTCTGCCGTAAAAGTGATTGACGTAGCAGGCCCGCCGCCGAAGTTCAGAGTTCCGTCACTTGTAAGATCGTTGATAGTGATGTTGTTAGTCGCTTGCAAAATCACATTGCCAGAGGCGGAGGCATTTTCCAGTTCGGTTTCCGAAATGATGAAATTTGCAGGAGCATCACCCTCAAGAATTGTGCCATCGGCTAATTCAACGTCTTGCGCTCCCGGACCCGCACTTTGATCTGTTACCGTGATATTGAGTGGATCAAGTAGTAAGGTTCCCGCCTTACCTTGTGGCGCTAGCGTATCCACCTTACCTTTGAAAGTTAAGCTTTCCTTGCCTGAAACTTCCACAAATCCGCCGTCGCCGGAATTTTTGCCGCCACGAGCGCTGATATTGCCGTAAAATTCAGTTGCCTTGTCAGACCAAACGATCGCACGACCCCCATTACCGTTGTTCTTGCTATCGACATCGATCGAAGAATCTGGACTGATATATGTTCTAGAGGCATTTGGTACTGTGCCCTTCCCTTGATAATCGCCGCCAATTAGCACCGTTCCGCCGCCAAGACTGCCGGAAGCGTTGATGTTGGCACCCACCAGCCCTACTTTGTCACCCAGAACCTGCACTTTACCGCCAGTCTGACCGGATGCGTTAAGGTTGCCAGCTACAATCGCAGTACCTGTATCGGTGGGGATTGCAACGCCAGATCCCGTGAGTACCACTTGACCTTTACTATTAACAGTGAGTTTAGTCGCATTCCCAATTTTTCCGCCAGTCAGCAGCTGCGGTACGGATTGAGGATTAGGGATAGGGGATTGGGGATTAAAATTCTGAGTTGCGACCTCCAAACTGAGTAGGTTTCCAGGTTGACTAATCCGCACGGATTTTCCGCCGGAAACCGCTGCCACAGTAATATTTCCTTCTGGTGCCAAAAGTTGCCCAGTATTAACGATAGTGCCACCGAGTAAGGTGAGATTTTTCCCCTGTCCTACTGCTAAGTTTCCAGAGTTAACGATGGCACCGGGTTGGGGAGCCGTGAAAGCAAAAGTGCTGGGATTTCCTTCTAAAGCGGCATAATTATTGTTACCGATGGCATTAAACCAATTATTGCCAAAGCCGATACTGTTGGCGGTGGTGGCAGTGAAAGATGCAGGCACATTTAGACTAGCGTTGTTGCCAAATACAATTCCGGCTGGATTCATCAAAAATAAGTTTGAATTGCCGCCAGTGACTTGAATTAAGCCATTAATGACGGAGACATCTCCACCCACAACTCGACCGAGAATATTCTGAATGCTGGGGGTGGATAGGAAGTTGGCAATCTCACCTTGATGGAGATCAAATTGGTTAAAGCTGTGGAAGAGATTCTCACCTTGGCTTGATAGCTTACCGCCAGTGATGTCGAAGCGATCGCCATTGACGTTGACAAGGGTACCAGTGCCATCAGCAGCCGGAATGATGGGTTGTGCCAATGCTTTTTCTAAGCTGATGACTCCTGCTAGAGGCAAGGCTGCCATCACTAGGCTAACTTTTCTCACTAAGGGTTTCATAATTGCTCTCTCTTGCAGATATTAAGAAATATTGAACAACCAATCGCAGTTCTGCTTTGCCGAAGTCACTACGTTTTTGTTTACACGGGTTGTTCCTTTAACCAATCGCTAACTGTGATGTACTTTCTGGACAGTTATTATACTGCTGTTATAACTTATCTCAACCAGGATTGTCTTCAGGAAATAAAAACAACCAAGTCTAAGAAAAAAGTTTTTTTAGAAGAATTTGATGAGACTTATGGATGAGTTTAATTTTATCGGAAAATACTGATATAAAAGCGTCTATCCCCACCTTTGTATTTTGAAAAGTATTTTTTGCAAAAATAAAATCATAATCGTCAAAAATGATCGTGCCGCCTACTTTGACAAGCGCCCAACTTAAAACTGCATCTTCCAGAACATCGCTGGCTAGGTGGGAGCCATCAATGTAAACTAAATCATAAAAATCCAAGGGTAACGAACGCAATATTCGTTGAGATTTACCTACTATTTTCCGCACCTTTTCCGCTGCACCTGTACGATTTATATTAAAGTTAAAACGCTCTTCTATAGAGCTTAAATAGTCACGCTCATATCTTTGATGTTCCAAGCTACCTGCAAAGGTATCTATACAGGTAATTTGGCTAGAACTATCTATCAAAATTTTTTCTAAAAACCAGCAAGTAGATCGTCCCTCCCAACTGCCTATTTCTAAAATATTTAATCCAGGTATTTTAGATAAGGGTTTAACATGCTCATTCAAAATATCAAGGTTGCGGCTAAACCAGTCTGTAGAAAATTGATAACCTTTCAATATTGTCTCAATTTGATAACGAGCTTTTGAAAATTCAGGCTTGATTGTTAAGAGTTTACGGTAATAGCTCATTGCCTCGGCAACTCTACCCTTTTGCTGGAAAATCATGCCTAAATCGTAGTAGGCTTCAGGAAAGTCAGGTTTAACTTCCAGCGCTTTCTGATAACAAGCGATCGCTTGTTCAATCTGTTCTTGCATCCACAATCTTGCTCCCATTTTAAAATAGGCTTCAGCTAAGAGGTTTTGCGATCCCTGGTAGTTACTTATATCCCCTTGAACAGAGAAAAGTTGAGCAGATGTCTGCAAATCGGCGATCGCTTCTGGATAGTTACCCAATTTAGAATGGGCATTTCCCCGGTTATTGTAGGCGGCGGCAAAGTTAGGATTAAGCTGCAATGCCAGAGTATAATCGTCAATCGCTCCTTGACTATCTCCTAAATCGAAGCGTGCGACACCTCGATTAGTGTAAGCTTCAGGAAAATTAGGATTGATATTCAGCGCCTGAGTGTAATCCTCAATTGCTTCTTGACCATCGCCAAGTCTGGAGCAAGTATTACCCCGATTGTAATAAGCAACAGCATCATGGGGATTGAGATACAAGATTTGGCTATATTCCTCGAAAGCTTTTTGATGATAAATTTGCCAAATTCTCTGTACCGTTAAATGTCTTTCCTGGTGGTGATGTCTGTAAGTTTGGGCTTCGTGCTGTCTCCAGATAATCACTTGTTCAGCAACAGAAATCCCGGTTTGACCAGAGAGGAATAAGCTTAAAAATAAAGTGCCAGTTGAGAGATATTCGGTTTGCACTAGGTTGAAGATGCGGGGCAAGTCTTGTACCCAGTCTCCAATCTTGAGGCTGAAGCAGGGAGGGCAGAATTTTAAATTAGCGATCGCTTCTCGAAATAATTCATTTCCCTGGGCTTGGTAAATCGGGGAAGGCACATCCTTGAACCGCCCGATAACTGCTGTATAAGGTAATGCTAAGGATGCATTGAGAAAGCTTGGTAAACTCTCTAGCGCCTCATCATCCCCATCTAGAATAAATACTTGTTTTACATTTTCTCTTTTTGCATCAGTCAGAGCCTGTATCAGCGTAGAAGCTGGCCCTTTATGCTCTAGTCGTCTAATTTGGCATCTACTTTTAACAGCAGCCAAATCAGGAAAAATATTGCTTCCATCATCGTATACAACAATATCAAAATCTCCCTGAATCGAACGGATAGCCCGTTCTAGATAGGGATAGCTAGGATCGTAATATCGAATAATGATCCGTGTCATCGCCGTCAACTTAAGAATACAGAACAGTGTTCATCCCACACCAGTCGCTCAAAATTCCCCTAGTCTGAGTCACGATGCTTTCGTTGCCACACTCCAAGTAATTTTCGTGTATCTGTCATAAGGAGTAGGGAAGCCCTGCCCTTACTGGCATCATAAGACTCTAGAGATTGTGAAATTTAATTGTCTCCAATGATACTTTGCAACTTTTGGCAGTAATCTGGGATCTTTAGCCCAGAGTCTTTGCAGCACCTAGTGATGCTGTAGGCGATCGCGCATCAAGAGGGCGATCTGCTCAAATCTGCGACTCTAATTGTTGTAACTAATTGGAAAATTCAGAAAATTCTATCAATCGCGCCATTTTCCGGCTGATAACCTTAAGCAGTAGGCTCTCTGGGGTTCTCTCTGTCTTAGGTCTTCTTGCTTATTTGTTAATATTTTGTTACAAACAAGAGAGTAAGCACTCTTATGGACGCGAAACATTATGTTAGGCGGCCTTACTGGTTTCACAAACAATACTGGCACTGATTGGGGAGAACGCCTCCTCAATACAGTCGCTAGCAAGACTATTCGCCACATGTTTACCCAGAGTGAGTCTGTGGAAGTTGCTGTTCGCTGCTATCCCTCCAGCAAGCTTTTGCAGGGCAGTATTGACAGCTTCAAAATGAGCGGTAGTGGTCTTGTGATTCGCCGCGAGTTTCGCACCGAGGAGATGTCGTTTGAGACAGACGCCGTCTCGATTGACTTCAGCTGTGTAATGCAAGGTCAGATTCGCCTTAAGCAACCCACCCAGGCAGTTGTACAGGTGACGCTAACCCAGGCAGATATTAACCAATCCTTTCAGGCAGAACTGGTGCAGAAGCGCCTGCAAGATATTTCCACACCAGCTTTGACAGATTTATCTGGCGGTCAGCCCGTTTCCTTTACCGAAGTCCAAGTACAGCTGCTGCCCGAAAACCAAGTGCAAATTTTTGCAAAGGCAGATTTGGGCGAAAAAGGATTGGTGCCACTCAGCATGAAATCAACCTTAAGCGTGGAACGGCGGCGTCGCATTCGGTTTAAAGATCCCCAATTTCAACCAGAGGCGGTTCCAGAAGAATCACGGGAAATTTCTCAGACCTTGACATCGGCGTTTGCGGAAATTTTAGATAACATGGTCGATTTGGATCGCTTTAATCTCGACGGCGTAACCATGCGAATTAACCGCTTGGAAACCCAAGGAGATAAGCTAATTTTCAGTGGCTATGCCCAAATCGAGCGCGTTCCCAATAATCCTTGATTTTAGTCAATCGTCATCGGTTAGTAGGCAATCGCAGGGTCAGAACCGCGTTAAAAGGAACAGGGATAAGGAGCGGTGGTTGAACACCCCTTTTCTATCCTTAATTCCTTAAGGTAAGCGATCGCACAACTGTGTCTTAACCTCTCAGCCTTAGGATAACAGTAGTGTTATCTGGGAGATATCTTGTGACTGCTGGAACCTCACCCCCGCAGCTTCAGAGAGAGTTAGGGGTTTTGGGTGCCACGATGATGGGTTTGGGTTCGATCGTGGGCACGGGCGTGTTTGTCAGCATCGGCATTGCCGCCGGAATCGCAGGACCGGCGGTAATTTTGGCGATCGCGATTGGAGCCGTTGTGGCAACCTGCAACGGTCTCAATAGTGCCCAGTTAGCAGCGAATCACGCCGTCAGTGGTGGCAGCTACGAATATGGCTACAAGTATCTCAATCCGAGTCTGGGTTTTACCGCAGGCTGGATGTTTCTATTGGCAAAGACTGCTTCAGCAGCAACGGCAGCTTTGGGTTTTGCTGGCTACTTGCTGAATGCGACAGGTTTGTATGGGCGGGGATTTCTGATTCCCACGGCGCTAGCTGCGGCAATTTTGATGACTTTAATTGTTTTGAGCGGGATTCGCCGCTCTAATCGCGCCAATATTGCCATCGTCTCGGTGTCGCTGCTCTCTTTAATTTTCTTTGTCCTTATCTGTCTACCCCGCGCCACAGAGGTTGGTACAGAAAATCTCACGCCATTTTTCAAAGGTTCTCCGGCGACGGTACTCCAAGCCAGTGCGCTGATGTTTGTGGCTTACACGGGTTATGGAAGGATTGCCACGTTGGGCGAGGAAGCACGGGAACCCCGAAAGACAATTCCAATCGCGATGATTGTTAGCCTGGGGGTGACAATGCTGCTTTACATGGCAGTGGCAACGGTTGGCATTGGGGCGGTCGGGACAGAAATTTTGGGCAAACCAACCCAGGCACAGGCAGCACCCCTCGAGGTGGCAGTTCGCAGCGTTGCCGGTTCAAGAGGTGCGGCGATTTTATCAATTGGTGCGATTGCGGCGATGCTGGGGGTACTATTAAACTTGATTTTGGGTTTGTCCCGCGTGCTGCTGGCGATGGGAAGACGCCGGGATATGCCCAGAATTTTGGCACGGCTAAATCGGCAAGGAACGACACCCGATTTAGCGGTGGTCGTGGTCGGAATTGCGATCGCCCTTTTAGTTCTGCTTGGCAATGTCAAAACGACTTGGTCATTCAGTGCCTTTAACGTCTTGATTTACTACGCAATTACTAATCTGGCAGCATTAAAAATGCCAGATTCAGAACGGCTCTATCCCAAATGGATAGCCTGGGCAGGTCTAGGATCTTGCCTGTTCCTGGCTTTCTGGGTAGAGCCGCAAATCTGGCAAATGGGTCTGGGATTAATTGTCGCTGGTCTAATCTGGCACCAAGTCAGGCAAAGAGTTAGGGAGTTATGAGTTAATAACTCATAACTCCCTAACTCAAAACTTTTCCTAGCGACCAACACCGATGTATTGGAAACCGGCGCTTTCTATTTCCTTCCGGTTGAGGAAGTTACGACCATCAATCATCACCGCGTTGTTCATCAGCTTAGACATTTTGCTGTAGTCTAGGGTCTGGAACTGCTGCCAGTCTGTCACCAACACAAGGGCGTCACAGCCATCAGCCAGCCGTTCGGGATCGGTTTCCACCATCACGCCGGTTAACCCATGACGCATCCCAGTTGAAGAAACAATTGGATCGTAGGCTTTCACTTTCGCTCCCAGCCGGTTGAGTTGCTCGATGAGATTGAGCGCTGGAGCATCGCGCATATCATCGGTATCGGGTTTGAAAGTCAGACCTAGCAATCCCACCGTTTTGCCTTTGAGGATTTTTAGCGCCTGTTGCAGTTTTTCGATCGCAATCACGCGCTGGCGCTGGTTGACACTCACAGCAGATTTGAGCAGTTGAGCTTCATAGCCGTAGTCGTCCGCGGTATGAATCAAAGCCGAGACATCTTTCGGGAAGCAGGAACCACCCCAGCCAATCCCAGCTTGCAAGAACTTGTTACCAATCCGAGAATCCAAACCGATCCCCTTAGCGACTTGGGTAACATCAGCACCAACGCGATCGCAAATATTGGCAACTTCGTTGATAAAGCTGATTTTGGTTGCGAGGAAGGCATTCGCGGCGTACTTAATCATCTCAGCAGAGTTAATGTCTGTCACCACGACGGGCACTTGCGGTAAGGATTTGTCTTCTGCCACCTGGCGCTCGACGATGGGAGCATAGAGTTCCTGCATCATGGCGATCGCTTTCGGATTGGTGCTACCCAGCACAATCCGATCCGGGTTAAAGGTGTCGTAAACCGCCGAACCTTCGCGCAAAAATTCTGGATTGCTAACAACATCAAACTGAGGAGTTGTTTCTAGTGTCAACTCCTCGGTAACAACGCCACCAGCTCCCACTAGGGACTTTTGGCGTTCCAGAACGCCATCAAGTACAATCATCCGCACCCAGTCCCCAGAACCAATTGGCACTGTGGATTTATTCACAATGACTTTGTAACCACCGTCAAGATGAGCGCCAATTCCACGGGCAACGGCTTCAACATATCTGGTATCGCTTTCACCATTTGCCAAAGCGGGCGTCCCTACTGCGATGAACAAAATTTCTCCATGAGCCACTCCAGCACCCAAATCGGTAGTGAACTCAAGATGCCCTGACTGGGAAGCCGATTGCATAATTTCTGACAGTCCTGGCTCATAAATCGGGGACTGTCCCGCCTTCATCAACTTGACTTTTTCTTCGTTATTGTCAACGCAGATGACATGATGTCCAATATGAGCAAGACTGGCACCCGTGACCAAGCCAACATATCCAGTGCCAATTACGCAAACACGCATAGGAGTAAACCTCAAAAAAATTGGAATGACAGTTCTGGGGGTACGATTCTGTTGGGTAGTCTTTTGTTAAAAGTCATTGATAATTAACTTTTGACAAAGGACTCTAATTCACGAATCGCTGGGGATGCGATTCTCCGGCAGAGAAGCTAAGCGATCGCGAAAATCTTCTATAGTCAGTTGTAACCCTTCTTGCAAGGGTATTGTTGGCTCCCAATCTAGCCAAGTCTTTGCCCGCGTGATATCCGGACGCCGTCGGCGAGGATCGTCTTCTGGCAGTGGCTCAAGCTTAATCTTCGAGTCTGGGTTCACCATTTTTTGGACAGCCTCAGCCAGCTCTAAAATCGTATATTCATCGGGATTCCCTAAATTAATCGGTCCCGTATGCTCGCCATTCATCAGCCGCATCAGCCCTTCCACTAGGTCTGAAACGTAGCAGAAACTTCGGGTTTGCGAACCATCACCATAAACCGTTAGGGCGGTACCCCGCAGAGCTTGCACTACAAAGTTGCTAACCACTCGACCGTCATTTTCTAACATTCGAGGGCCGTAGGTGTTGAAGATTCGCGCGACTCGAATTTCTACATGATTCTGGCGATAATAGTCAAACGCCAGTGTTTCTGCAATTCGCTTGCCTTCGTCATAGCAGGAGCGAATTCCTATCGTATTGACATTACCGCGATATTCTTCAGTCTGGGGGTGGATTTCAGGATCGCCGTACACTTCTGACGTGGAAGCCAAGAGTAATCTTGCCTTCACCCGCTTTGCCAGTCCTAACATATTCAGCGTACCCAGGACATTCGTTTTCACGGTCTTTACTGGGTTGAACTGGTAGTGTACTGGAGAGGCGGGGCAAGCTAGGTGATAAATTTGCTCCACTTCCAAGCGTATCGGTTCGGTGATGTCGTGACGGATGAGTTCAAAATATGGATTATCCAGCCACTTCAGGATGTTGCGTTTGTGTCCGGTATAGAAGTTATCGAGGCAAATGACTTCATGCCCTTGCGTCATTAGCCGGTCGATCAGATGGGAACCGATAAAACCAGCACCACCTGTGACTAAAATTCTCATCTGGCAATTGAGTCTTTTAAGAGTTGGAATCCATCTTAGACTAACCTTGCCATGCGACGGTGTCCAGATGTACCTGGATTTTCAATAAATCTTTGAACATATCGATGAAGATATCGTAAAGATTAGCGATCGCTCCTCGGCATTCATTTCTTCGCCTCAAGTTCGTTCCTTTCCCACTCTCAGCCTGGAATAGCACCCTATGTAAGACACGAAGCTACGAAAATACGCTGGATTCCTAAGCTTAGCTTAAAAATCCAGCGTAAGTCTCAATTCAGTAGTCTCAATCCAAGCGCTACTCTTGATCCAGGCGCAACACCGCCATGAAAGCTGATTGCGGTACATCAACCGTCCCAATCGACTTCATGCGCTTCTTCCCTTTAGCCTGCTTCTGCAACAACTTTTTCTTTCGAGAAATATCACCGCCGTAGCACTTGGCAAGCACATCTTTTCTCAAAGCGGGGATATGTTCGCTGGCGACAATCTTACTGCCAATCGCGGCTTGAATCGGAATTTTGAACTGATGCCTGGGAATCAGTTCCTTCAACTTTTCTGTCAAACCACGTCCTACGTTGTAAGCCTTATCCCGATGCACAATCATCGCTAAGGCATCAACGGGGTCGTTGTTGATTAAAATATCTAGCTTAACCAGGGGATTTTCCTGATAGCCAATCAAATGATATTCCATACTGGCATAGCCGCGAGTTCTGGACTTCATTTGGTCAAAAAAGTCCGTCACCACTTCCGCCAGGGGTAACTCATAAGTCAGCGTAGTTCGCCCCTGCGTTAAATACTTCATATCTTTGAAGACACCACGCCGGTTTTGACATAACTCCATCAAAGTCCCCACATAGACTTCTGGGGTAATCATGTCTACCTTGACATAAGGCTCCTCAATTTTTTCCCGCTCGTTCGGCGGCGGTAGGTGGCTGGGATTATCAATGTAGACTTCCTCTCCCTTATTGGTAATCACCCGATAGACCACCGAAGGAGCGGTGATAATCAAATCTAAATCGTATTCCCGCTCTAGACGCTCTTGGACGATCTCCATGTGCAGCAAGCCCAAGAAGCCGCAGCGGAAGCCAAACCCCATTGCGCTGGACGTTTCCGGTTCGTAGTTCAACGCCGCATCATTTAATTTCAGTTTTTCCAGGGCTTCCCGTAAGTCTGGGTATTGGTCAGCATCGGTAGGGAACAAGCCGCAAAAGACCATCGGCTTCGCTTCGGTGTAACCGGGCAATGCCTCGCTAGCAGGGGCATTCGCTAGGGTAATGGTGTCTCCTACGCGAGCATCTTCCACCGCTTTAATTGCCGCTCCTAGGTAGCCCACTTCTCCGGCGTGCAGTTCGTTCACCGGCTTCTGAGTCGGGGAAAGGATACCCAATTCGTCAATTTCATATTCTTTGCCAGTCGCCATCAGACGAACGCGATCGCCTTTTTTGACCGTACCATCCATCACCCGGAAGTATACAATTACACCCCGATAGCTGTCATAGTAACTATCAAAAATTAAAGCTCTCAGCGGTTGGGACACCGTATCTATCGGCGGCGGGACTAAGTGAACGATCGACTCCAGGATCTCGTCAATCCCAAGCCCTTCTTTCGCAGAAGCGAGAATTGCACCGCTACAATCCAGTCCGATAATTTCTTCAATTTCTCCCTTTACCCGATCTGGCTCAGCTCCAGGGAGATCGATTTTATTTAATACTGGAATAATTTCCAGATTATTCTCAAGGGCGAGATAAACATTGGCAAGCGTTTGCGCTTCCACCCCTTGAGAGGCATCCACTACCAAGAGTGCGCCTTCGCAAGCGGCGAGGGAACGCGACACCTCGTAGGAAAAGTCTACGTGACCAGGTGTATCAATTAGATTTAGAACGTACTGTTGACCATCCTTGGCGGTATAGTTCATTCGGGCAGCTTGCAGCTTAATCGTAATGCCGCGCTCCCGTTCTAAATCCATATTGTCCAGGAACTGTTCCTTCATCTGCCGATCTTGCACCGTGCCCGTAAACTGCAAGAGGCGATCCGCCAGAGTGGATTTTCCGTGGTCAATGTGGGCAATGATCGAGAAATTACGAATGCGAGAAACAGGTACGTCAGTCATAGCCAAACAAAAAGGCACGAACGGCAATTGAAAAGTTCAGCGGACTTCAAATATTGTAATGTTTCCGATGCCCAGGCAGTTAGGACAGCCGCAGATATGTCCCTTCTGTCAACGTGAAACAATTCTTTAACTTTGAGTAGGACAGTTACCGCCTTCGATGACTATACAGTAGAAAATCTGCGCGGTTTACCTAAATCAGAGACAGCGATAAAAATAGATGCAGGACTGAGGACTGAGGGTTGAGTAGGGAGGACTGAGGACTGAGAGTTGAGGAAGGAGGACTGAGGGTTGAGGAAGGAGGACTGAGTAACTGTCAAACAGTCAGTCAAGCGAAGCGATAACCATTTAATTTGGCATGGGAGGGTGATGAGAACACAGCAAAAGGTATTGTGAATCTAAAGACTTAAAAAGAAATCTTGTGTATTCAAGTAGATTAGGGCACATTGGAATTAAATCCATGCAAAAACTGCTCTGATGAAAAACCTTTAAAAAAAGGGTAATTTTCTGATGAGAGAACGACTTCTCTACCGAAAAGTGGCAATGCTTCAGGAGCAGCCGCCCTCACCAGAAAATAGAGCGCTATTGCCAACTAGCAGTTAGCGCCCAGAGAATGTCAGAATGCATACTAGGGATCGGAATTGCAAAATTTTGTTGCCCATTAGGATAGGAGCGGCATTCTACTGACTGCGTTGCTTGCATCAGCAGTTAGCATGGAAAGACGGCGCATCCTCTTCCGCGTTGGTTTTGCTTGGAAATGTCATCACTGCACTGATATGAACGATCGGGCCAGATATTCTCAGGGTTCAGCCGAAAAGGTGGAAATTTCTATCCACCTTGATTCTGAACTGTTAGCACAAATTAAGCACCTGACCAACGATCCGAGTAAGGTCATTGAGACGGCAATTCGGCAGTGGCTTAGAGGTGAACGAGATCGAGATGATGAACTGACTCGGAACCTAGAGAGGAATCCGCCCGTGCCTCCAAGAGGGGAATGGAACGATTAATGCAAAATAAAGAACACTCTAGATGTAGACTTTAGCCGCAGGGCAAGTCTTTTGAGGTTGTATCTATCACAGAAAACGGCTGGTAATCATTAGCTTCTTCTCCTTTTGCAGTTTACAGGTATACTCTGATGGCGGCTCCTGTTAATGTCTCACTGCCAACTTTCGAGTCAACTGTGTCAAGTCCAGATCAGTACCAAAAACTGCTGAGTCAGATTGCTAGGAATATCCGTCGCACGCTCGATCTAGATACCATTTGGCAGCAAACGGTTAGAGGGCTAGGAGAAGCGCTTAACGTTAGTCGCTGCATCATCTGCAACTACGAAAGTTCTAAGCCCAAAGTGCAGGTGGTGGCGGAGTATTGCCAGGAGACGTTTCGGTCGATGCTGGGACAACAGTTACAGCTTGCCGAGCAACCCTACCTAAGGCAAGCACTGGAGACACAAGGCGAGCCAGTTGTGGTAGAACAGGCTGGGGTGAATGCGTTTGGGCAACAATCGGTATTAGTCGTTTCTACCTGCTATCAAAACCAGCCAAATGGCGTCATCGCTTTGCAACAGTGCGATCGCACTCGGCGATGGAACGATGCCGAAGTTGAGTTAGTTAGAGAACTGGCAGATCAGGTGGGAACCGCGATCGCTCACGCCACCCTGTATAAAGAATTAGAAGAAGCCCGCGAACAAGCAGAAGAAGCTTCTCGCCTCAAATCAGAGTTTCTGGCAAATACTTCCCACGAACTTCGGACACCGCTAAACGGCATGATTGGCTCCCTGAAGCTGATCCTAGATGGGACGGTAGACGAGCCAGAAGAGCAACTGGATTTTATCCAAGATGCTTACCGTTCAGCTTTACATCTCCTCAACCTGATCAATGACATTCTCGATGTCGCCAAAATTGAAGCAGGCAAAATGGAGCTGGAACTGGGACAGGTGAAGCTGGAAGAACTATTCGGGGATGTTGAGGAATTTACCCAGAATCAGGCGCAGCAGAAAAACCTGAGCTTATGCATTCAAATGCCATCTACCTACGATGAAATTATCCTGTATGGCAACTACCAGCGGCTGCTCCAGGTGATGTTAAACCTGATAGGGAATGCAATCAAATTTACCCATGAAGGCGGCGTCACGGTCAGTGCCGAGGTCAGTAAAAAGAAACTTAAGTTTGGAGGACAAGAATGTCCAGGCGTCGTGAAAGTCCAAGTCGCCGATACGGGGATTGGCGTCTCCCTTGACAAGCAAGACAAACTATTTCAATCTTTTAGCCAGGTGGATGGCTCTCGCACTAGACAGTACGGTGGTACCGGATTGGGATTGGCAATATCTCAAAGGCTGGTAGAAGCAATGGGTGGGGTCGTAAACTTCTACAGTATGGGCGAAGGTCTGGGTTCAACAGTTACGTTCACCGTGCCTCTGTATCAAGAGCCGGTAATGATTTCAACGCAACAGACAGGTTCGATGGATTGTTAATGTAGGTGCTACTTTCGGGGATTGATGAAATTGGATTGAGTTGGCTCTACCAGTTGAAAGCACAAACAAGCTGCTTGCTGGTAGTTTCAGGCTCTACGATGAAATTTCGAGAAAGCAAGCACGCCAACATAGCCTGCGAGGTCAACAGGATTCTATGACTGAGCCAATTTCCGAACCGTACCAAAACTTTGAACCAAATTGCTAACAGGAGCGATCGCACACTCAATCTAAAAGCGATTTTCAGCAAACGGTTGAAAGTTTGGGAAAAGCACTGGACATAAGCCGGTGCCTTAGTTTCAATTGTTCGGTAAAGTGAATGGCTCTCCCACAACTCCCGACGCGGGTACGGGACTCGGACTAACAATCTCCCAAAAGCTGCTCAAAGCAATGGCTGGCAATATTCATGTTCATCGTTACGGCGAAGGACTCGGCTCAACAGTCATGGTCACTGTACCCCTGTATCAACCTCCAGTAATGATTACTACGCTATAGACGGGTTCAAAAGAGCTATTAATCTAGGTGGGTACAGCGACGCTGTCGGGTTTTTCTGCTAACCCCAGTTTTCAGATAATTGTGTCGCCAAACCGTGTCACTACTCTGCAAACATTTTTACACTAGGAAAGAAGTTGATTAAAGTAAGAGTCTATGACTGAGCAAGCAAATGCTCGTGACTTGTTTCGGGCTGCCTACGAAAACCGCTACACCTGGGATACTAATTTCCCAGGATATAGTGCTGATGTAGAACTCAAGCAAGGTGATGAAGTCTACAAAGGCAAAATTCGCATCAACAGCGACATGACTGTTGAAGTTACCGGCATCGAAGACGAAACGGTGCAAGAGAGCATCTATACTCAGCTCAGGGATATTGTCACCCACCGCAAGCGGGGGTCTTTTGACAAAGCTCACGGCAAGAACGAATTTAACCTGGGGGAAACGGACGCCAGCGGCGCTACGGAAATTCTGGTTAAAGGCGATGCGATGGGATCTAACTACAAAATCCGAGGCACTGAAATTTGCCAGGTGAGTCGGGTAATGGGTCGAATGGCATTTGTCATCGATACTGCTGAAAGTTTAGACACCGGAGAAGGCTACGCCGCCAGTCGCTACGATGTTGTCTTCCAGAATCCTCAGACAGGTGAATTGCTCAGAGAAATGCAATTTGAGGATACCTTCGAGAAAGTCGGCGATTACTACGTGATGACCAAGCAGGTAATTCACGCGAATGAGCAAGGTCAAAAAACGACCACCGAGTTCAACTACGCGAACGTTAAGTTACTGGAACCAGCAGCGGTATAGGCGGTCCGCGTTACGATACCCTCTCGGCTGTCCCCAGTGTTCTCCATTTTCGCGATGAGTTTTTATCTCTGCGTGAACTAGGATCAACATAGCTGCAATAGAAAGAAAGATTCGATAAGGTAAACTAACCATGTCACAAACACTGGCACTGACTTCAGAAAACGTCGAACAAGTTTTGGATGAACTGCGCCCTTACTTAATGTCCGATGGTGGTAACGTTGAGCTGGTAGACATCGACGGTCCAGTCGTGAAGCTACGCCTCCAAGGAGCCTGCGGATCTTGCCCTAGTTCAGCAATGACGCTGAGAATGGGAATTGAGCGCCGCTTGCGTGAATTTATCCCCGAAATTGCCGAAGTTGAGCAAGTCCTTTAAAGGCAAAAGGTAAAAGGCAAAAGGCAAAAGATTTTTTCTGATTTCTTTTGCCTTTTTAGTTTAATTGAACCAGTCTTTTCAAAGCCAAAGGCAAAAGAAATAAAACAGATATTTCTTTTGCCTTTTTAGTTTCTACTATTTACTTTTCCTATGCCCCATCCTCTCTATATCTCTTTCATCTGGCATCAACATCAACCTCTGTACAAAAGCCGCGCAGTCAATCAGTATCGTTTACCGTGGGTGCGGCTGCATGGGACGAAAGATTACCTAGATTTAGTGCTGCTGCTGGCTCGTTATCCGAAGCTGCATCAAACGGTTAATCTCGTGCCATCTTTGATTTTGCAGTTAGAGGATTATGTTGCTGGCACGGCGATGGACCCGTACTTAGCAGCAGCTTTGACGCCGGAACAGCAACTGAGTGATGAACAAAAAAGATTTATTATTGAGCATTTTTTTGATGCCAATCACCATACTTTAATTGACCCTCATCCTCGCTACGGAGAACTGTACGGGCAACGTCAAGAAAAGGGGGAAGAATGGTGTTGGACAAATTGGAATCCGCAAGATTACAGCGATTTGCTCGCTTGGCATAATCTGGCGTGGATCGATCCTTTGTTTTGGGACGATCCAGAGATTGAGGGCTGGTTGAAGCAGGGAAGAAACTTTACTTTAAGCGATCGCCAGCGAATTTTCTCTAAACAACGAGAAATCTTGAGTCGCATCATTCCGCAACACCGGCAGATGCAAGAAGCGGGGCAACTGGAAGTATCGACAACGCCCTACACGCACCCAATTTTGCCCTTACTGAACGATACCAACTCCGGTCGGGTGGCGGTGCCCAACATGACCTTGCCGAAGCAGCGCTTCCAGTGGGCTGAAGATATCCCCAGACATCTCCAAAAAGCTTGGGATATGTATAAAGATCGGTTTGGGCAAGAACCGCGTGGTTTGTGGCCTTCAGAACAATCGGTTAGCCCCGAAATTTTGCCTTATATCGCCAAGCAAGGATATAAGTGGATCTGCTCGGATGAAGCCGTCTTAGGTTGGTCTAAGAAGCAATTTTTCCATCGAGACGGCGCGGGGAATGTCTACGAACCCGAATTACTATATCAACCTTATCGGCTGCAAACCGAGTTCGGCGACTTAGCGATCGTGTTTCGGGATCACCGATTATCAGATTTAATTGGCTTTACTTATGGAGCGATGGAACCGCGCCGCGCCGCCGCCGACTTAGTCGGGCATTTGGAAGCGATCGCTCGCACCCTGAAACACCGCCAGAAAGGAGGCGGTACAGCCCTAGAACAACCGTGGCTGGTCAACATTGCCCTTGATGGCGAAAACTGTTGGGAACACTACCATCTGGATGGTAAGCCCTTCTTAGAAGCTCTTTATCAAACGCTGAGCGACCACTCAGAGCTGAAATTGGTCACGGTTTCGGAATTTCTAGACCAGTTCCCTCCCAAGGCAACCATCCCCGCCGAGCAGCTGCACAGCGGCTCTTGGGTCGATGGCAGCTTTACAACTTGGATTGGCGATCCCGCCAAAAATCGCGCCTGGGATCTCTTAGAAGATGCGCGGAAAGTCTTGGCTAGCCATCCAGAAGCAACCGAGGAAAACAATCCAGAAGTTTGGGAAGCTTTGTACGCCGCAGAAGGTTCCGATTGGTTCTGGTGGTTTGGCGAAGGTCATTCCTCAAACCAAGATGCCATGTTCGACCAGCTGTTCCGGGAACACCTGTGTGCGATTTACCAAGCTTTAAATGAGCCGATCCCGTCGAACTTGCGCCAACCCGTAGAAGCTCACGAAGCGCGGGGAGACCATCGACCCCAAGGCTTTATTCATCCCACCATCGATGGACTGGGTGACGAACAGGATTGGGATCGCGCTGGTCGGATTGATGTGGGCGGATCGCGGGGTACGATGCACAAGAGCAGTGCCATTCAGCGTCTTTGGTACGGCGTGGATCACCTTAACTTCTATCTACGGCTGGACTTCCAGACCGGCATTCAACCGGGTAAAGGCTGTCCGCCAGAGTTGCATTTGCTGTGGTTCTATCCCAACCAAACAATGCACAATAGCCCCATTCCGCTGGAAAATTTACCTGACGAAGCGCCACTGAACTATCTGTTCCACCACCATTTAGGGATTAACTTACTGACTCACACGATTGAGTTTGAGGAGGCTGGGGAACATCTCAAGTGGCATCCTCGGTTTAGCCGCGCTCAAGTGGGTTTAAATAAGTGTTTGGAAGTGGCAGTTCCTTGGGCAGATTTGCAAATCGGTCCAGATTTTCCGCTGCGGATGGTAGCTATCTTAGCGGATGGCGAACGGTTTAGTAGCTATGTGCCTGAAAATGCCTTGATTCCGATTGATGTTCCTTAAGAATTCAATCGCAAAAATCAGGGATTTTTGTAAAATCCCTGATTTTTCTAACTTTGATACCGCATAACTGTCCAAACATTTCCACTAATTAGGGTATCTAGTTGGAAAATGTGAAAACTTGATTTGAGAGGCTGTGAGATTTCTTGCCAAGGAACAATCGTAAAGCCAAGTTGCGAATAAAATCGTACTAATTTAGGCTTACAGACTAAATAGAGGGGGTGGGTCGCTTCTTGAACAAGACGCTTCACTAGATAGGAACCCAGGTGCTGGCTGCGCCAAACAGGTTTCACAAATAAGTAATACAGCATAGAGTGCGTACTGTAGCCGTTTATTTCACCGCAAGCTACTAAGCTTCCATTACATTCAATGACCCAGAACCGCGACCAATTGACAAAAGCGTAGGTAAAAATTGAGAAGAAAAATAGAATAAAGGAAGCTGCTAAACAAAGAGTAACAATAAAAAGAAGTGCAAGGATAAGAAATAAAATAATTCCGAGCAGAAAATTAGAAGCAAGGATTTTAATAATTTGTATGATTGCTAGCATGAAAAAAATCAAGGCAATCAAGATTAGGAAATTGAAAGATAAAACTCTCAGGTCAAATTTTAAGGCTTCAGATTTTGTAAATTCTAATAATAATTGCTGAATTAACCATTTTTCTTCCGCACGGGCTGGTCGGAGAACACACCCTGGTGGCAATGAAGGAGGTAAGTCAGCCATTGGTCTATTTTGTTGCAGCAGTGAACATCAAAGTCTGCGGCGATGAGGGCAATATTAGCAGTATGGGAGCCGTTGTCGTGTTTAAATTAACTGGAAATTTAGAAGCGATCGCCTAACTGTCCCTACTCATCTATCGGGGTTGGGTGTTACCGTCACCCGACGATCGACTTCATCAATCGTTATTGATGCCAACCCAAACTGCTCAATCACCCATGCATTGGTCGTTAGGTGGGTGCTAATCTCCGCCACTCGGTATTGACTCGTCGAGTCAGCTAAAGCCGCTGGCAATAGCAACTGATCCCCCAGGTGTACATCGACGGGTGCGCCAGTGTTATGAAAATCCAGCAACTCCTGACAAGCCATATCGGCAACTTTATCGGCTGGCAGTCCCAGACGTCCCAAAGCACCAAAGAAAGCCTTACTATTCTCGTACTCAGCGGTGAGGAAAATCCCCGCCCCTGGTGCTATACCCCTTTCCCGTAAGGGTTGGACAGTGGCTTTGAGATCTGCCTGATGCAACACATTCTCGGCGCGGCTAGCCATCCGTTGGGGAATGTGGGAAGGAAGTTGTGTCACCACAGCAATCCCCCGCACCTGCTGAAATTCTCCAGGTTCCAGAAGGCTAATCCCTCGCAATGGTTGGATTTCCCTGTTCTTACCCCTAACGCCCCTACCGCTAACGCGAAGTTCCACTTCTCCTTGGCCTTGGGGATACCACCCCCAACTGCGTATCCTCACCTCAGCTTCCACTCCCATCTGACGTAACAGAGGCAAGTAGACTTGCTCGATGTAGGTATAAGCGGGACTATAGGCGACATGGGTGCCGCCGCGCAGCGTCACCTGCGATTCTCCCTGCGCGATCGCTAAAGGCAGCAAAATTGTCTGCAAAACCAAAGTGACAGCACCCGCCGAACCGCCTTCTTGTGCTTCGGTGACATCAAACGTGTATTTTCCCGGTTGGATTGAATCACCCGGAATAAACTCTAAAGCCGTTGAACCTAACGTATCCCCCTGCACTTTCGCTCCGCAGATGGCAGCAGCGGCACGCACAGCCGTTAAGTGTTGGGCAGCGAGTCCGGGCTTTTTGCGTCCCGCCCGAACCTGCCCAATCCGGATCGGATGGCCTGCGATCGCCGCCAGGCTGAGGGAAGTCCGTAAAACTTGTCCGCCGCCTTCTCCGTAGGAACCGTCGATGTAAATCATGAGTAAAAGGATGCTTCAAACGTATTATGAAGGAAGTGACCAGATTTTAACGGCGCGGCATGGGAACAGTTTGGGAATTAGATTTTTATTCGCGTCCAATTTTGGACGAACAACAGAAAAAGATTTGGGAATTATTGGTGTGCGAAAGTCCGTTGGATATCCGCACCAAACCTGAGTCCCTGTTTCGTTACGCCGAGTTTTGCCCCAATAGCACGGTAAATTCGATCTGGCTGCGAACGACGTTGGAAGAAGCGATCGCTAGGGCAGCTGAACCTCCTCAAAAAATCCGCTTCTTCCGCCGCCCGATGACCAAAATGATTGTGAAAGCCTGCGATGAGTTGGGCATTTCCGCTCAGCTGAGCCGCCGAACTTTTACATTGTATCGGTGGCTGCAAGAGCGGATGCAGGACGTTTATCCCCAGCAATCGGGCTACCAAGGAGTTGCCCCGAATCCCTCTGTCCAATACCAACCCCAGCCGCCCCAACCTTTACCGGATGCGCTGGTTGGGCAAAAGTGGGCATTTGTAACCTTGTCAGCGGAAGCCTTTGAGGAAATGCACGAGTGGGACATTGGCTTTCGAGAAGCTTTCCCACTCATTGGATTAGGAGATTTCGCGCCTTTGCCACAGGAGACGCAGATTCCAGGAGTGGTGATTTTCTCTCCCAGAGCAGTGCCAATGGCTGGCTGGATGTCGGGAATTGAACCGGCGTTCCTGAAATTTAATCGGAACACACCCCCTAGATTGCTTTTAGAGACGGGTGAGAGTAATAGCTGGATTTTGGCAAGTATCAAAGATTCAAAAACTTTGACGGAAGCCGAAAACTTTGAGGACGCCAAGCGAAAAGCTGGGATGTTGCATTTTTTAGCGATTCAGTCCGATCCGCAATCAGAATCCTTTGCGGGTTTTTGGCTAATGCAAGAATTGCCTCTGAGTTAAATTGATTCCAAAGTAAATCTTTCGGTTTCGCAACCAGACTGGGAGAATAGAAGACAAAGACATAAAAAAAGGCTCTCAGACAAGCATAAAAGTCGGAGTAAAAGCGCGGATGTTGAGACTGAGCGACAGAATTTCGCACTTTCTACTTTGACTTTATGAGGGCGTCTTGGCGGTTCCATCAATAAATTCCACGGTCAGAATATGGGTTTTAACGATTTACCACAAGAGACGCTAGCAGAGCAGTTATTGGAGTTAGCCACTGGTTCTGGAGCCGAGGCAGCGGAGGTTTATCAAGCGCGATCGCTTTCTCGCCCAGTTTTTTTTGAAGCCAACCGGCTCAAACAACTGGAAAGTGCCCAATCAGAAGGGACGGCGTTGCGGCTGTGGCGAGAAGGGCGTCCGGGTTTAGCCGTTGCTTATGGCCCTGTGGAACCGCAAGCACTGGTAGATCGAGCGATCGCTTTGTCGGCACTCAACGGAGTGGAAACCGTGGAATTGACTGAGGGGCGGGCATCTAAGTATCCCGACTTGGGCGAGTTTATGCCCGTCGAGGAGCTGATATTAATGGGCAAAGAAGCGATCGCCCTCGTCCGAGATGCCTACCCAGAAGTCCTCTGCACCGCTCAATGGGAATGTGAAGCAGAAACGACGCGCCTTGTCAACACCAAAGGATTGGATTGTCGCTATACCGATACGACCCTCAGCTGTTATCTGGCAGCCGAATGGGTGCGGGGGGATGATTTCTTGAGCGTTGGCGATGGACAAACCCAGCGGGATAGCCTCGATCCGGTCGCCTTGGCAAACCAAATTTTGCAGCGGTTAGCGTGGGCGAAAGAAAACATTTCACCCCCCATCGGTCGCGTGCCCGTGTTATTTACCGCCAAAGCAGCGGATATGCTTTGGGGAACCCTCTCAGCTGCACTGAATGGGAAACGAACCCTTGAGGGGGCTTCGCCGTGGAGCGATCGCTTGGGCGAACCCGTGACTTCAAAAGCCCTCACCATTACCCAAAACCCAGAATCTGGGCCGTTTAGCTGTCCTTTTGATGATGAAGGCACGGTCACGCGGAATCTGGAATTTATCAAAGACGGCATTTTGCAGCTGTTTTATACCGACCGCACGACCGGACGCCAGCTGGGTAGCGGGACTACTGGAAACGGGTTTCGTCCCGGTTTAGGTAGTTACCCGACACCGGGGCTATTTAATTTGCTGATTCATCCGGGAACTGGGGATCTGCTGAGCTTAATGCAGCAGATGGGTGATGGGCTGGTAGTAGATCAGATGCTGGGAGGCGGTTCTGGGATTTCGGGGGACTTCTCGATTAACGTTGACCTGGGCTACCGGATCAAGAACGGTCAGGTGGTCGGCAGGGTAAAAGATACGATGGTGGCAGGTAACGTATACGCAGCCCTCAAGCAGCTAGTGGCATTGGGAGGCGACGCCGAGTGGAATGGTTCGGTCTATACCCCATCTCTGATTGTGGAAGGGCTGTCTGTCACCGGCAAAATGCTGAGTTAATCCGAATCGAAGACTGGCTAATTGCCCGTTAGCCGTTAGCCATTAGCCATTAGCCATGAAATGAGTTGAGGGCAAAATGTTGAATGACTTATGAATTATTTGAGAGTGTTAAGTTCTCAAGTTTTGTCTTTACACTCAAGACTCAAATTTCCCAAATCCAAGGTCAAAGCTTTCTTACAACCCAGACGGCGTTTAGCGATCGCTGAAGCTTGTCTAATTGGGTTAGTATCGGGACTCGCCGCAGTTCTGTTCAAAGTCGGCGTCGGGACCTTGGGTGCATGGCGAGTTCATGCTTCCCACTTTCTCCCTGCATGGTTCGCATTACCCGCCATTGGTTTATCCTTTGGACTCCTCTCCGGCTTCCTAGTCGAACGTCTGGCACCAGAAGCAGCGGGGAGCGGCATTCCTTTTGTTAAAGCTGCCCTTTCTCAATTCCCCATCGCCCTGAATTTACGAGTTGCCCTCGTGAAGTTAGCCAGCAGCATTATTGCTCTGGGTTCCGGACTCACCTTGGGGCGTCAAGGGCCAACCGTGCATATCGGTGCAGCCGTTGCTGCTCAATTCAGCCACTGGGTTCCTACTTCGCCCGACCATCGCCGCCAGATGATTGCCGCTGGTGCGGGTGCTGGGTTAGCGGCTGGTTTCAATGCACCGATTGCCGGTGTGCTGTTTATTGTCGAAGAACTCCTCCAAGATTTATCCGACCTCACCTTGGGCACAGCCATTCTCGCATCCTTTATCGGTGCGGTTGTGTCGCGGCTGCTGGGCGGTCGTAGCCTTGACCTCAACCTCGATATTAGCCAATCTCAGACTAGCTTTTTTGCCCAAGAGATTCCTTTTTACCTGTTGTTAGGAGCCTTGGCTGGGGTGCTGGGGGCAATGTTTGGGAAAGGAATTTTTACTTCCCTCGCCTTCTATCGCCGCCTCAAACTTTCTCTACCGCTGCGAATTGGGCTGGCTGGATTAATTTCTGGTATCGTGACCGCCCTTCTCCCCTCAACATTTCGAGACAACACCGGGCTGCGAGAGTCCCTGCTGGCAGGTGGAGTGAGCTGGGAAATGGCAGCGATCGCTTTTGTGGCTCAGTATATACTGACGCTCGTCGCCTGTGGTTCTGGTGCCCCTGGCGGGTTATTCGCGCCTTCCCTGATTCTGGGGTCTGGGCTTGGCTATCTGGTCGGGTTCGTGCAGGAGGTAACCTTGGCAGTGGGTTCACCGACCACCTACGCCCTGGCTGGCATGGGGGCATTTTTCAGTGCCGTCTCCAAAGCGCCCATCACCGCCATTGTCATCGTCTTTGAAATGACAATGGACTTCAATCTCGTTCTGCCACTGATGATTGGGTCTGTTGTTGCTTATTTAGTGTCAGAAAAGATAGTTAGGGGGTCACTCTACGATCGCCTACTGAAGTGGAATGGGATTGAACTAGAGAAAAAGCCAACTACCGATGGACTCTTATCGATGCTGAAGGCGGCAGACGTGATGCAGCGCCGAGTCGAAACCTTAACCAGCAATATGACCCTTGATGAAGCCGTGCAAGCCTTCTCTCGCTCCCATCATCGCGGCTTTCCGGTTGTGTATAAGGAGAAACTGGTTGGGATTATTACCCAAACTGACCTTGCTGGAATTGCCCAACGGGGATTACCAGGGAATGCCCCTTTGAGCAAAATCATGACGCCGAAGCCGATGGCGGTAAACCCTACCGACTCCTTGGGTGATGTTCTCTATTTACTCAATCGCTATCAACTCAGTCGGTTGCCAGTGACGGAAGGGCGCAAGCTGATTGGGATTATTACCCGTGCTGATATTATTCGGGCGCAAGCAGATAAGCTGAACGGTCAATCGGTGAATATTGGCCCGCGTCCGGAGCCTTCTTACTGTGTTTATCAAACTCGTTCTCCGGCAGTGGGAAGCGGACGAATGCTCGTTACCATCGCCAACCCGCAAACCGCACCCGCATTGTTGCAAATGGCAGCGGCAATTGCCCGCGATCGCAACTACGAAATCGAATGTCTTCAGGTTATCTCGGTTCCCCGCAACAGTGCCCCTGCTCAAACGCCCGTCAGCACTACCAAAAGTCGTCGGCTGCTCCGTCATGCCGAAAAACTGGGGCAAGATTGGCAAATTCCCGTCCACACTCAGATCCGCGTGTCTCATGATGTTGCTCCAGCGATTCTGGAAACCATTAACGAGCGTCACATTAATTTGCTGCTGATGGGCTGGAAAGGCACCAGCATCACGCCCGGTCGAGTTTTTGGCGATGTGGTAGACACGATCATCCGGCAGGCTCCCTGCGAGGTGGTGCTGGTGAAAATGGGCGAAGAGACTCCAGGTGTAGAAGAGCCGAGAAGCAGAGGCATCAGGGCGCATATCGCTGCCAATTCTCCCCGGCCGCCCCGCATCCTGGCACCCCGGCATCGCATCGGCACCCACTCACCCACCGTGTCCCTCTGCTTCAATCGCTGGCTGGTTCCGATTGCTGGTGGTCCCAACGCCCAGCAAGCTTTGCAACTCCTACCCGCTTTGATGTGTCTGAGTAAGACACCCGCAATTGAGCTAGCCCAAGTTTTCCATCCTTCCACCCTCTTGCCGGACACCGCCATGTTAGAAAAATCAGCCTTGTTCCTCAGCCGCCAACTGAGTGCAAGCGTGACGGCGATTCCCCTTCGTTCCAGTTCTGTCTCGGATGCCGTGATCGATCTAGCGCAAGCTGACGCCTGCGATGTGGTGATATTGGGTGCTAGTCGGGAAGGGCTATTGCAGCAGGTGATGAAGGGAAATATCCCCGAAGCGATCGCGCGTGGCGTGAAAAGCACCGTGATTTTGGTAAGAAGCGCCCAGTAAAAAATTAAACAGAAGAATTATTCATTTCTGGTTAATTTCTGATTTTGACTTGCCCCTCACGGATTTGCACCACAGGTCGATTCGCCATCCGCAATAAGCGTTCGTCGTGCGTTGTCACCATCACAGTCGCACCGAAGGCGTTGAGTTTCTGGAGAATTCTCAGCACCGATGCCGAGTTATCCGCATCGAGATTTCCAGTGGGTTCATCTGCCAGTAACAGCGGCGGCGTTCCGACAATGGCGCGAGCAAGACTGACGCGCTGTTGCTCTCCACCAGAGAGTTCTTCAGGAAAACAATCCGCTTTATGCTGCAACCCGACTAATTTCAGCGTTGGAGGAAGGCGGCGCTCAATTTCCTTGCGCGTGAAGCCTTGCGCCCACAGTACAAAAGCAATATTTTCCGTTACTGTCCGGCGGGGGATGAGTTTGTAGTCTTGAAAAACAACGCCGATGCGCCGCCGCAGCAAAGACAGGCGATGACCCCGCAACTGCGCCACGTTGCAGTTATCGACCATGACCTCGCCATCCGTGGGGCGTTCTTCCCCATACAACAGCTTTAAGAGTGTTGATTTACCAGAACCAGAAGGCCCGGTAACAAACAAGAAATCCCCTCGCTTAACTTCCAAATTCACATCCAATAACCCACGGCTGCCATTGGAATAAATTTTTGTCACTTCCCGCAATTTCACCATGACTGCTGAGGAGGCTGAGTAATTGGCGTCCCGTGCGTCACTCCGGCGATCTTTGCCAATGCTGGGATGAGCAGAAGCTGTGGTCATATAAAAGTTATCAGTGCGTAATGCTAAGGGCTAATAGCTAATCGCTCATCGTTCATGGCAACTTCAATGAACAATTAACAATTCAAAACTCATAACTTTTTACCACAGCTCGCAAGGCAAATTGCGGTAAAGCCATCATTCTTCGCCAGCGCCAGGGTTCTTGATACAAGCGATAAAGCCATTCCAGATGATTATCCCGCAACCAAGCGGGTGCCCTGGATTTAATTCCAGCCCAAATATCAAAGCTACCGCCGACACCAATCCAAATCGATTCGGGACACAGGTGTCGGTTTTGGGCAATCCATAATTCCTGACGGGGAACGCCTAAACCCACGAATATCAGACGGGGTTGGAGAGTTTGCAGGGTTGTCTTAAATTCTGGTTCTGCTTCGGGTAAGAGGTAGCCGTGTTGACTCCCAGCGATCGCAATTCCCGGCACTCGTTCCTCCCAAACCGCAGCTGCTGCTTGCGCAACTCCCGGTGCCCCACCATAGAAAAAAATCGGGCAAAGCTTCCCCATTTGCCCAGCTTCCTGTAAAAGTGACTCTGCCAACTCAATTCCCGGACAGCGTCTCAGGCGTCTACCCTTTAGCCGCAAATAAAGGACAACCCCAGCTCCATCCGGAATCACCAGTTCAGCCTGCTGGATGATCCCCGCAAGGCTGGGGTTGTCTTCTGCCTGAATCGCCATTTCCGCATTTAGCGTAACGACATGACCGCCTACCTTCTCATGTAGGCGCGAGATTAGCCACTTAGAATAGTCTTCTAACAGATGAACGGGCACTCCCAGGACGGGAAAATGTTCGGGTTTCTCCAATAGCATCGAATTTTGGTTAGGCTTTACACCAGCCATAGCAGCTCTGTCGTTTCAAGACTATGAACGCTAACTTATTCGCTGTATTGTAGAGTATTCCCGAACTTTGGTACAGAATCGGGAAACAGAATTTTTTTATATTTGCAGATCGTATTTTCTCTTCAGATAGCTCTCTTAAGAGAGCCATCTGCGTATAACTCCAGCGGCACCAGTTCAGTTTTTCCGTTTACATTAACCTTTGAGTAGACGATTCTCACAAAGGGAGCTTTATTTTGGTTGTAGCGATAAGACATATTAAACCTCCGCGTGAACCTTGATTTTCTGAATTTTTTAGTTTATTTTATTCCAATGTCTTCTCTTTAGACTTACTTTTTTGCTACACTAAGTCGCTTGAAAGCTCCAGAAGAGAATAGTAAGCTTTCTAATGATTATTTTGTAAAAACTTGGACTGTGTAGAACTATATTTGTATCGTCTAAAGCCATCTAAATTAAGGTTAAATCCACAGGAATTGCCTGTCATTAACCCTTGGACTTAAGTCTGTAGATACACATAAACTGAATTACTTTAAGTGAATACTTCTTGAGATAGAGATCGGTGAAAAGGGAAGTAATCTCTGTTCTCCCATGCTCATGTCAATAACTTCTGCCCAGTCGTCGCGTACCAAGCGTTGAGAAAGCCGCCGAATCATCGCAGCATCGGCGACGCCATCAATCTCTAGTAAATCCAAATGCTCAGGATGTAACCAACTCCAAAAAACGATTCCCAGGCTCTACTTTAACGATGCTAGCCAGTAAAAGAACCAAATTCCGATTAGGTTGGCAGCGAGATCAGACAAGGTGGAGGAACGAAGCGGTGAGAGGGCTTGCAGACTCTCATCAAATAAGGCAAAGATACTAATCAGAATTGGTGATAGTGGTAGGCTTATGGAACGAGACCAAATATTAATCACCCGGTTCCCTAAAGCTTTCTGACCTAAGTAACTGGCAAACCCTAATAAAATGAAATGTCCAATTGTGTCATAAAAAGGAATGGCAGAAATTTTGACTGGCACAATTCCTAAATAAGCAGAAACAAAAATTGTCAGTAAAATTACGAAATAAAGAATAAAACCTAGAACCCAACGCTGATTTGATTTCATACCCATTGCTCCCTGAGGCGCGTGTCACCCCTCAGCGTAAGTTTAGAAAATCTGTTTGCTTTCAATTAAAATAATTTCAATAAATTTAACTGGTTATATTTAATAACAAATTACACAACTATACTGCGATTTGTTTATGGAATTAAAGGAGATTCTTCTTCAAATACGTCCATTAAAACAGATTTTTTAGGGTGGTAGGCGGTCAAGTAGAGACGCGGTTAAGCGCGTCTCTACAACCCATCCATTTTGGCTGACAAGCTAGTGCATTAAACAGCGTTAAGCGTGGCGGTTGACTTCTTGTTGGAGCCACGGATCGACCGGCTGTCCATCTTTACGGCGCAACTCAATATCAATAGCGATCGCTTCTTTGGCTCCCGGCGGCGCGGGTTGCTGATGGAAGAGAATATCATATTCGGCTGGATCGTGATTGCGCTCTCGCAGCCAATCCTGCACCTTCACTGGGGCGAAGATAGATTGCCCGTCTTGGAACATCCGGGTAATCTGCATCTGTAACGTGTAAGGATTTAAGCGACCCATAAAGTTTTGCCTTTCTAAACAGCGATATTTATAAACTTCTAGCTCACACTAGCAGTTTTTCTGTTTTTCTGCCGATGAGTAGATAAGTCATCATTTCTCCCTTTCCTTTCACCTGGATTGCACCCCGCTCTTCCCATTGATATTTGTCCTGTAAAAGCTGGTAAGTGGCGGCGGTAACTTGAATAGAACCTGTGACTCCGTGGGATTCCATGCGACTGGCGGTATTAACTGTATCTCCCCATAAATCATAGATAAACTTTTTCAAACCAATGACTCCAGCAACAACCGGGCCAGTGTTAATGCCAATTCGGATGTTGAACTCTTCGCCATTCACTGCATTGAATCGGTCAATTGCCTTTTGCATATCTAACGCCATTTCGGCAATAGCTTCTGCATGATCCGTGCGAAGGATAGGTAAACCGCCAACCACCATATAGGCGTCGCCAATGGTCTTGATCTTTTCCAAACCATGTTGTTCAGCGAGTTGGTCAAACGCAGAAAATATTTGGTTGAGCAAGTTGACTAGTTCTACTGGTGATGTATGAGCAGCCAGTTGAGTAAAACCAACGATATCTGCAAATAGAACCGTTACTTCGGCAAAGTTATCGGCAATGATAGTATCCTGTTCTTTTTTTAATCGGTCGGCGATCGCTTGGGGCAAAATATTGTGTAGCAGCCTCTCCGCCTTCTTTTGCTCCGCTTTTAGTTCTTTTAAAGATGACTCTAAAGCTTCTAACATCCAGTTAATTGTACGAGCCAGGATCGACAATTCATCTCTGCCAGCAATTAAGACGCGCATTGACAGATCGCCTTTAGTACCAATGCTCCGAACCTCCGTACTGAGATAAGCTAGCCGAGACAGAAGCAATTTTTCTAACAGAAATAAAGTTGCCCCGGTAAACGCGATCCCCACGACCAAAGTAGATATACCCAGCGACACTACCAGATAAGTCAGAAGAAGTTGGCTTTGTTGATAAAATTCTTTGGGCATATCAACTCGCACCAGCATTACGGGTTTGCCGTCAATGTCCCGCAGTAGGGTATATCCCACCATCCCGCTATTGCTGAGCGATCGCACCAGAATCGAAGAAGACTTATCGGGCATTTTGGACAAAGCCGGACGCACCGATTTGAAGTCGGGAGGTAGTTGCGGATCGCTTGCCAAGTACATACTGATGGGCAAATGGGTCAACTCACTCAAAGCCTTGATTTTTTCAGTATTCAGGTAACGCCCTAAGATCAGCGTTCCCCGACTAGGCCCTTTACCCTCGCTAGTGAGAATTGGTCTGGCTGCGATCGCCATTGGCCCTTGGGGCAACAGAACGATGCCAACATAGTGGTCAAGTCGTTCAGAATTCTTTAGCAGGCTTGTGTTAGCCGCTAAGTATGCCTGGATTCCCTTCGGAGTGGGGATTGCTTTGCGCTGCTTCAGGTTGAAGCTTTGACTAAAAACCAGCTGACCAGAGGAATTGATAAATAGGATTAAGTCGGATCTGAGCGATCGCAAGGAAATATCATTCAGATTGCGATCGATATAGCGGCGGTTGCCATCCTTGATGAAGTTATAGGTGTCATCCCACATCGCCCATTGGTCGTTTAGAACGCTGAACTCACTCAGGTAGTTAGAGAAGGCATCCTGAACTCGTTGAACGTTCCGGTAAGCCTCCCGTTCGTGCAATTTGGCGAAGCCTCTCAGCAGGATGGTTGACGAGGTGACATACAAAACCCCTATCAAACTTACGACGGTAACGCCAATCGTCAGCAGTGTTTTTTCGCGTAGTTTCATGCCCCTGAATGCGCTGTCAGCTATGCAGGTACTGACACGCTACACTCACAACTTTATAACTAAAACCAGAGAAAATTTGTAAGCTAAAACAGGCAGAAGCCTCAGTGTAACTGAGGCTTGAGAGTTTTCAAAGGTGGGCAAAAGCCCACCTTACGGGATTACTGCAAACCTTCAAGTAACTGAGTTCTAGCACTTTCTAAGGCTTCTTTCAGCTTACTAGGATCGCGTCCGCCAGCTTGCGCCAGGTTGGGGCGTCCGCCGCCGCCGCCACCGCAGATTTTAGCGATCGCGCCGATGAATTTCCCAGCTTGCAATCCTTTTTTATTGACTTCTGGGCTAAAATTTGCCACAAAACTTAGTTTGTCTGGTTCGGGAATTGATGCCAAGAATACGGCACCATTACCCAGTTTTTGCAGTAATCTTTCAGCCGCATTTTTTAGGGATTCGGCGTCAACATCACCCAATTGGGCAACTAAAATTTTGAACTCGCCCACTGTTTCAGCAGTGCTGAGTAATTGGTCGGATTTCGCGAAAGCAAGTTCTGCTTTTAATGCTTCTAATTGCTTTTGGGATGATTTTAATTCGTTCTGGAGGTTGGTAATTCTGTCGGGAAGTTCTTCGGGTTTGACTTTAAAGCGATCGCTCAAATCCTTAACCACTTTCTCCCGGACATTCAAGTATTCCAGAACCGCTGGCCCTGCCACTGCTTCGATCCGCCGCACCCCAGAGGCGACACCCGCCTCGGAGACTATCTTAAATAGCCCAATTTCAGCAGTATTGTGAACGTGAGTTCCGCCGCACAATTCCATCGAAACGCCAGGGACATCCAGTACCCGCACTTCATCGCCGTATTTTTCGCCAAACATCGCGATCGCGCCTTTCGCTTTGGCTTCCGCGATTGGCAGGATTTCGGTTTCGGCGGGATGCGCTTCCGCGATCCAAGTATTGATTTGCTCTTCGATTTGTTGTACTTGTTCGGATGTCACGGGACGAGGACAGTTGAAATCAAATCGCAGCCGATCGAAGGCGACCAAAGAACCCGCCTGAGTAATCGATTCATCGACAAATTTCCTCAATGCCGCTTGCAGCAGGTGCGTTGCGGTATGATGCGCTTGCACGCGACGGCGACAAGACAAGTCAATTTGGGCAGTTACAGCATCTTCTACCCGCAGCGTACCGCGTTCAATGCGACCGAAATGGACGAAGAAATCGGATTCTTTCTTAACGTCTTCAACTCGTACCAAAACGGAATCGCCGGAGATATAACCGCGATCGCCAATTTGTCCGCCCGATTCTGCGTAGAATGGCGTCTTATTCAGGACAATCTGCACTTGTGTTCCCGCTTCCGCCGCTTCGACAGATTTGCCTTCTACAAGAATCACTTCTACTTGCGATTGGCTGGAAGGCTGGGTATAACCCAGAAACTCGGTGCTATGAATGTGTTCGGCTAGCTTATCTAGGGAACCTTGTAGGGTGAGATCGATGGTTTCGTGGGCGGACTGCGATCGCGTTTGCTGTTCCTCCATCGCCGCATTGAAGCCTGACTCGTCTACGGTGAGTCCTTCTTCCTCTGCAACTTCCTGAGTGAGTTCTACAGGGAAGCCGTAGGTGTCATAGAGAGTAAAGGCGTCTCGTCCGCCAATTTGAGTTTTGCCTTCCTGTTTCACCCGCTGGATAATTTCATCCAACAGTTTCTCACCTCGTTCCAGTGTCTTGAGGAAGCGAGATTCTTCCCGTTGCAGTTCCGCTTTGATTTGTGCTTCTCGAACCCGGACGATCGGATAAGCGGATTCGGAAAGCGCGATCGCAGTCTCCGCCACTTGCGGCGTAAATTCCCCTTGAATGCCAATCAGTCGTCCGTGACGCACCACGCGCCGAATCAAGCGCCGCAGCACATAACCCCGCCCAATATTCGATGCGCGAATTTCATCGGCAATCATGTGGACGACGGAACGCACGTGATCCCCAATGACCTTCAGGGAAACTTTCGTCTTCTCGTCGCTGCTAGCGTAATCAATTCCGGCGATTTCAGATGCAGTTTTGACGATCGGGAAAATCAGGTCAGTTTCGTAATTGTTGGGTACCTGCTGGAGGATTTGCGCCATCCGTTCCAGTCCCATCCCCGTGTCGATGTTCTTATTTTGCAGCGGCGTTAGGTTGCCTTCTGCATCCCGGTTGTATTGCATGAACACCAGGTTGTAGAACTCGATGAACCGGGTGTCATCTTCTAAATCAATCTTGTCATCACCGCGTTCTGGGTGGAAATCATAGTAAATTTCCGAACAAGGACCGCAAGGACCAGTGGGACCAGATACCCAGAAGTTATCCGCTTCTCCCATGCGTTGGATTCTGGCTTCGGGAACGCCAATTTTATCTCGCCAAATCGTATAAGCTTCCTCATCTTCCCGGAAGACACTGACAACAAGGCGTTCTGGGGGTAAACCAAAAACTTGTGTTGACAGTTCCCAACCCCACGCGATCGCTTGTTCTTTGAAATAATCCCCAAAACTGAAATTACCCAGCATCTCAAAAAAGGTGTGGTGTCGGGCAGTCCGTCCTACATTCTCAATATCATTGGTGCGGATGCACTTTTGAGAAGTCGTGGCGCGGGGAAATTCAGGCGATCGCTGTCCTAGAAATATCGGCTTAAAAGGCAGCATCCCGGCGATCGTTAGCAGTACGGTGGGATCTTCTGGCACTAAGGAAGCACTCGGCAAAATTTGATGTCCTCGCTGGGCATAGAAGTCGAGGAATTTTTGCCGAATTTCGCTACCGCTAAGGAACTGGGAGGAACAAGACATGGGAATTTACAAGGGCTTGGTATCGGTCAACTTTATCTATTTTTACATTTGTTTATGCCTTGTTGTAGCCCTTCTCGTTCAGGCATTGCAAGGCAGGGGAATTGTTTCTCTTTACTAACGCTTATTTGCTGTATTTAAAGACTTGTCAAGTTTGGTAAAATCGGGGATTTTGTCTGGAAATGGGGTGCTAATTTAATAGTGGACACCAGGAAGTTAGAAAAACAAGGAGGCAGATGAAAAACGGAATGGGAAACATAGACGCGGTGTCCCCGGTCTGTTACCCAAGTGCAGCAAGAACCAACCAAGCATAGACTGTAGTGGTAAAAAGCACTGGAGGGGCAAAAAGCCAAGCTGGTGCAAAGCCAAACCAAAGTCTGGGAAGACTGGACTATGCTGGAACACTAAAGGTAAAGGTGAAGCTGCCAAACTTGTCCACCCTAGTTGTTGAAGTTCATTTTTTGAGAAAACCAATCCTTTCGATCTAACGGGCTTAGTCGCACTCGACTAAGCCCAAAAATGTTTTTAGGGGAATTTTTATCGAGGATGCGAATTGACAAGTCAGCGCTAGACTAACGCGAGCGCGCCCGAATGCGAAATCTGCATTATCGCTCAGCAGGCTGATTTATCCAGCACTGTGACAACGGTAAAATAAAGGCTTCTCGAATCGCATCCTTGCAAACTTAATTGACTTGAATTGAATTTATGGCACTCCAACTAAAAGTTCCCACTATCGCCTGTAATGGCTGTGCAGAAACAATTACCGACACGATCCATACGATGGAACCCGACGCCAAGGTGGACGTGGATGTAAAAGCCAAGACGGTGACAGTGGAAGCTCAAGCTTCGGAAGAAACAATCAAACAAGCGATCGTGGCGGCAGGTCACACGATTGAAGGTTATCAATAACCATACTCTGCATTATTAGGGTTAATTTTGAGCCAGTTGGGTAATCACCTAACTGGCTTTTGTCTGGTTACTGACTTCGTAGTGAATCAACAGACGAGAGATGAATCGGCTGCAAAAAGGCGCGATCGCGTAGCGTCTCCAAAGGAGAATCCCTCTGTTCTTGACAAATGGGGATGCGATCGCTCGCTTTACGCTTCCTTTCTCAAGAGTGGTAACATATACCGATTATCTGCCAGCATAAAGAAGAATCTGCTCGCAGGTTGTTCAAGCATTTGGGTAGTGTGGCAGTTTTATGAAGATTTTGTAAAATTCTCTACCGCCAACGGAATACCCATCTCTAATACTTGTAGCAAACTGAGAATGTAACAGAGTGTGTCGGTGCCAACGATCGGGTTAGAGTTTGGTAGTGCTACCCGGTTCAATGGCATAGCAGCCAGAAGCCTCGTATAGCGGCATCCGCTAGAGCGATCGCTTCTTCGCCCCACAATCTACACGCTCATCCAGTCTAGGGTCATCTATCCATTCGTCTCCTTCGTTGCTCCATAAAAACTCTAGTGGTAGAAATTCTCACGTTTCGTCAACAGGGAAAGAGCCTTGATTCTTCCGGAATACCTACGCTAATGGATGCTTTTGTTCTAGTTGTTGGAACTGATGCATTTCTGGCAACATTTCTGACGCGAATTGCTGCTTTAGTCGGTGGCGCAGTTGAAGCTGCCTCCCAGCTAGATGAAGTCATCCCACTGCTGGAAAAGCGACTGCCCTATATCTTAATTTTGCAGGCAAGTCTGGAGGGCAGTTTGGAATTCTGTTATCAGCTCAAACAACATAACCAATTAGCGGGGATTTACTGCATCTTGATAGAAGACCGACCGGAACTTGCCCACGAGCAAACACTTTCCGATCGACACCGGAAGTTGGCACTCATGGCAGAAGCTTTAGAAAAAGGAGCAGATGCTTACTTGCAAATTGCCCCAGTCAGAAGAAGGAGTGCTGCCCTTGCACAAGAGGAGATTGGGTTGCAAGATCGCTTACTGGCAGCACAAATTCAGATGGGATTACGCAAGGTGCAGAACTATCGCCAATTGATGCGAACTAATGATTTATTGTCAACAATGGCGCTATCTGACCCGCTAACAGAATTGAATAATCGTCGTGCCTTGGAATGGGAATTGCCCCGGCAGATTCAAAATGCTCGGAGTCGCTCAATACCGTTGAGTTTAGTGATGTTGGATGTGGACTTTTTCAAGTCTATTAACGACACCTACGGGCATCTTATCGGCGATCTCGTCCTGCAACTACTCTCCGCTCGTCTGCAACACAACCTGCGATTTCAAGACACTCTCTTCCGCTACGGGGGCGAGGAATTTGTTGTAATTCTCAGCAACACAGATGTTCAAGAGGCTCCAGTGGTAGCCCACCGTCTGTGTCGCCTGATCTGCGAACAACCCTTCAGAATTAATCCCACCCTGTCACTCACAATTACGATCAGTTTGGGGACAGGCACCCTGAATGCGACGGACGATATTAAAGGAGTAAACTTGCTACAACGTGCTGACCAAAACCTTCTGCAAGCCAAATCTGATGGTCGCAATCGAGTTGTTAGTGAATAATTGCGAATTGCGGAAGAGGTAGAAATTCTCCCCTCAATTTTTACCTCTTAAAAACAACGAGAAGTGTATTGGAAATTACTACTTGTTTGAGCTAAAAAGAGTATAGTTAAATAATAGAAATCTGCCTAAAAATTTTATTGTAGCTTAGTTCTTCCTTGTCAAAGTTATTATATCAAAAAAAGTAGGTGAAGTCTAGGATACAGAGGCAACAACTTCCCATTAATTCTATAAATTGGTAATTGATTAATGACTACTAATTAGGAACGACTAACTTCTAAAAGTATGTTGCTGAAGCACCTGATAACACTCCTCAACTGAAGCACGTTGTTCCATCCTCGCCACCAGGGCTTCGTAGGCGGGATAGTTTTCCTCAATCAGGGTACGTGCTTGCAGCGCACTGGCACGCTCTTTCTGCTGAGCGCCGCTTTCCTGCCGTCCTAACTGTGTCAGCGCCTCTCTAATTTTATGCCGGTCTTCTGCGCCTCCCTCGGCGCTACCGTATGCCAAAATCTCGGCGGCGATGCCTGCCATCCAGACGGTGCAGAATCGATCCAGGATGACTTGCATCTCCCAAGGGCTTGTCATTTCTTGCTGCAATTTTTGGGTATCAAATATTACTCCACCTTGCCCAGGATTTCCTTGTCTAACGGTTTCCCAGGCGCTGAGCGTGTAGCCGGTGATGGGAATTTCAAGTAAGTAGGCGACGAGGAAATGACCGGCTTCATGCCGCAATACGCGATCGCGGTATTTGGAGTCAGCACCTGCAAACAACTCCAAAAGGATTGCAATCCCTTTGCCTTGGAAGCTCAGGGTGTCTAAGGTTGCCAGTCCCAGAATGCTAATCGTTGCGATCGCGGGGATTGTCGGTGATATGTTCAACATTGGCCCCAACAAGCTAGAAAGCGTCATTGCAAAGACGCCAATGGCAATTAGATTTAGGGCAGTTTGTTGCATGATATTGAAGTCTAAGGTAGATGAATTAAAAATTAAAACTGGTGCTTTAAATTTTGCATTTTTAATTTTTAATTACTGGCTAGGGTAAAGTATTGGGGTTGGGATTGGTCGGGGACACGACAGAGCGATCGCCCGATGGCTGTGCCCCACCTCCGAATTGTTTGGCTTTATAAAATGTTTCCAGACTATCGCGATCGCCCACATAGCGCCAGTGCCACGGTTCATAACTAACGCCTTGGGGATTGTTGCGGGGAAACGATATCTCAAAGCTATAGTAAGGGGCGTTCTTCTGAAGCCACTTAAAAGCCGCAGTCTTCTCAAAGTTAGGACTGAGATTCGTTGCGGGGACTCTTCCATCACCCACGTCTATCGCGTACCCAGTATGATGTTCGCTGTGACCGGGAGGCGCACTCACTTTTGCCCGTTCGGCGGCTGACTGTCCGCGCTGCGCCTTAGTGTCAAAATATAAATGCTGCTGCTCACTAATCGAGCGAAATCCTGAAATTGGCACGATGATAACGCCGGAAGCTCGCGCCGCTGCTACCATCGCTATATATTGTCTGGCGGCAGTTTTACGCATTTTCAAGCGACCATCCGCTGTAATCGCCTCTAATTCGGACTGTGGTGCTTCTTGGTAGGGAAAGTGTCCAAAGAGGGTATTAACTTCTGGTGTAGCGGAAGGCGTTTGAATGCCTGGAATCTGATTTTGGACAGGCGTTGATGCATCCGATTCGGATACAGGACGGGGGACTAAGATACCGATAATCAGCGCGATCGCTCCCAATCCCAACAAACCGCCAAACAGGAGAATCGGCTGCCAATGTCGCTGGCGTCGTCCGAGGTACGGCGTATCCCGCAACGCCTCCGGAATATCGTCTATCGGCAGTGCCGACTTGGGTGGTTTTTCAGGCATACCCGCGTTTTCCAAAAGAGCCACTCCTGTTGTTTTTGTGGTTAGTTATCAATTCTTAGATATCCAACAACGGCACTGAGACTCAACACCTAACTTTACAAGTATTTTAGACTGAGCGAATCTCAACAGCCGCCGTGTATTCCCAGATGCCTCGTCATCAACCCTGATGCTTAACATGAATAGAGGCTGACATATCGTACAGGTGTCAGTCTAAACCTTCTGCTGACAACCCATAAGACGATGCCTAATATAGGAATTCAACTGCTGGAACTCTATTTCCGGCTAGGTGGTGGCATTTTGCTGGGATGGGTTTTGGGTCGCCAACTGCCCAAAGTAGTTCCCACCTATTTAGGCAAGTTTCTCTTTTGGATTGGAGTCCCGCTTGGCATTGTGGCGTTTCTGCGTCACGCCGACTTATCTGGGCCAATTTGGATTGCACCCGTCGCCGCTTGGGTGGCAATTTTGGTGGGAGCCGGATTAGCCTGGTTTTGGATGGGAAGACAAGCCTCGCAATTCCCTAAAAAAGCTTGGAGTAAATCCACTCAAGGAAGTTTTCTATTAGCCTCAATGGTCGGGAACACCGGCTACTTAGGTTATCCCGTTACCCTCGCTCTCGTCGGGCAGCAGTACTTTGGGTGGGCGCTATTTTATGACCTGATGGGCACCACGCTGGGAGCCTACGGCTTGGGCGTTGTCTTGGCGGCTCGTTTTGGGGTTGGGGCAGAGAAGGGCGTCTTCCCGTCCCTACAGGCAGTGCTGATCAATCCAGCGCTGTGGAGTTTTGGCTTTGGGCTGGTTTTTCGCAACTTCCCCCTGCCCGAACCCGCTGAACAATTGCTGCAAATGATTGCTTGGAGTGGAGTGGCGCTGGCTTTGGTGCTAATCGGTATGCGCCTCAGCCAGCTTTCTTCCTGGGGTAGCCTCCCTTCGGCATCTGTGAGCTTGGGGATTAAAATGCTGCTAGTTCCGCTGGTACTGGGCGTTGGGGTTGGGCTGCTGGGTGTGAGTGGGGCACCCCATCTAGTCATTGTTTTACAGATGGCAATGCCTCCAGCGTTTGCCACCCTCATCTTGGCAGAAACCTACAATCTCGACCGAGATTTAACCGTGACGGCACTGGTTGTCGGGACGATAGGACTCCTATTGACTCTGCCGGTTTGGTTGGTGTTATTTGGTCGCTGAAACAGCAGCATAGCGTTGGGCTAACTCTGAGGGATCGACCTGTTCGTATTTTTCAAAGGGTTGGTGAATCCAGGGGTTTTCCGGGAGATAGTCCACATAGTAGTCAGGCGCGATGACGGAGCAAGCTTTGTACCAGATGACAGCGGATCGAATCTGCTCGACATCAGCAGCATAATGATGTTTCAGCCAAGGGATAGCTTCCCGGAGGGTGATGCCAGAATCCACTAAGTCATCCACCAGGAGAATGCGGCTACCCAGATGAGGGGTCGTCATGGTGAGGTCGCGGGCAAAGGCGAGAGAACCTCGAAAGCGATCGCCTGTGCCACCGTAAGAAGTGGCAGCTAAAATTGCCAACGGTTTGTGGTAAATTCGCGATAAAATATCACCCACCCGTAGACCGCCCCTGGCAAGGCAGACAATCTGGTTAAACTCCCAGCCGGATTGATAGATGATTGCCGCCAACTGTTCGATTTTTTGGTGGTACTCTGACCATGACACGTAAAGCTCTGGCATAACAGGCACAATTGAACAGGTTTAGAGAACAGTACAAATGCTATAGAACAAATGCTATAAAATTCCCGCTCTTGGGAGACAGATGCGATACTTTTTTGAAATTTTCAATCCCCCTGCCATCAGCCAACTGCCATGAGTGATTCCTCTTCTGAGCATTCCCCCGCGACACCCGACAGCGAAAAGCTAAAGTTAAGTACGAAACTGGCTTATGGTGCCGGTGATGTAGGTGCTGCTATCACCGCAAATATTGGGGTGTTTTATACCGCCTATTTTCTGACCGATGTCGCTGGAATCGCCGCTGGACTAGCGACTTGGATTCTCCTGATTGGCAAGGTTTGGGATGCGGTGAACGATCCGGTTGTCGGGGTGCTTAGCGACAGAACAAACTCGCCACGCTGGGGGCGTCGGCTTCCCTGGATGTTATATGGGGCGATTCCGTTTGGAATCACGTTCTTTTTGCAGTGGCTAGTTCCTCGATTTAGCGCCAATGACTCTGCAAATCAATGGGGATTGTTCTGGTATTACATAGTCATTTCGATTTTGTTTAATTCGTTTTACACCGCTGTTAATTTACCCTACACTGCCCTAACTCCAGAACTGACTCAGGACTACAACGAACGCACTAATCTCAACAGCTATCGGTTTGCTTTCTCGATTGGGGGAAGTATCGTATCTGTGATTGTGTTCGGAATCATCGCCGCTTTGATTCCTAATGACCGCATCCAGCAATATTTGGTGATGGGCGTCGTTTGTGCAATCTTGTCGGTCTTACCGATTTATTGGTGTATTTGGGGGACACGCGATCGCATTTTGGCAAGGGCGGCACAAAATCCCACCTTTGAACAACCTGTCTCCCTCCCAATTTTGGAACAAGTACGGATTGTTTTGAGCAACCGTCCCTTTTTATATGTTGTTGGAATTTATCTGTGTTCCTGGTTAGCTGTCCAGGTCACAGCGGCTATTATTCCTTATTTTGTTCTCAGTTGGATGCGCTTAAGCGATGCAGTCGTTGCCCAAGTTATTCTAGCGGTGCAGGGAACAGCATTGTTGATGCTGTTTATCTGGAGTAAGCTTAGCCAGAGATACGGTAAAAAAGCCGTCTATTTTATGGGGATGAGCGTGTGGATTATTGCCCAGGCAGGATTATTTTTCTTACAGCCCGGTCAAATTGCTTTCATGTACGTGTTAGGAGTGATGGCAGGTTTTGGCGTTTCTACAGCTTATTTGATCCCGTGGTCGATGCTGCCAGATGTAATTGAATTAGATGAACTAAAAACCGGACAGCGGCGGGAAGGGATTTTTTACAGCTTCATGGTGTTCCTACAAAAAGTCAGTTTAGCTGTTGCCGTGGCTCTAGTCTTGAAAAGTCTGGAGTGGAATCAATATATTCGGTCTACCCCAGAGAACTTAGCCCCAATTCAACCGGATTCTGCACTTTTAGCGATTCGCATCGCCATCGGACCTCTACCAACAATTGCCCTAATTGGTGGATTAATCCTGGCATACTTTTATCCTCTGACTCGTGAGGTTCATGCCGATATCTTACTGAAACTGAAAGAACGGAAATTAAAGGCTCAATAGCTCTTATCAATGAACTTTTCGGTTTGAATGGGTGGGTTAGAAATTCACCCATTCAAAAAAGTTTTTTTCTGAATATTATAGACTTTATTGATTTTTTTTGGTAAACTGAAATTGATAAGGAAGAACTGACTAGTAATATTTTTTTGAGGATATATTTTCATTATTTAAGAATACCTTTTCAACGCATAGCTAGTAGTTGTTTGCAATACATTCTTCAAAAATTTTTTAAAAAAATTTTGAATCATTGCATAGAATACCAGCATCATTCATTTAGCTAATCGCTAATTTAAGCATAAGAATCGCTACAACACGTCCAAAATCAAGCCAACCAATCTTTTAAGAAAAAAACAAATGGGGAAAAGGTAAAATTTTATTTACCCTTTCCCTAAAGGATTTCTTACCGGCACGAACTTATTTAAGCAGTTGTAAAGTAGAAATTAACCCATCCGGGTATTTCTCAAGCGCCTTTTGTTTGGCAACCTTGTGATCTACATCCAGAAAATACTCACCGCTATCTGCCTCAATCGCGATAAACCAGTCAGGATAATCCTTCATCAATTGGGGACTAACTTGTTCAAAAATTGCGCGACAACGCTTAATAAAAGTGGGAATACCGGCGGGTGCTTTTCCAGTCATTGGTTGCCCGGTTCCGAAGAAAACGCGGGATTCCTTCTTAACCAAAGACTCAATTACATCGGCATCGGTTGGCAATGCTGCTGTAAGAACTTCGCTGCCTGATTGGGTGACTAGAACATCATCTTCTATGCGAATCCCGCGCACATCTTCAAAGTGAGAGAGGCGATCCCAATTCACCACATCCTGATATTTTGCTCGGAAATTGGGGTCATTTAAAATTGCCGGAACTTGATAGAATCCTGGCTCAATGGTGACTAACATCCCAGCGCGTAAGGGGCGATCGAGCCGCAGGTAAGCTAAACCAAAGCGATCGCTTCGAGTTCTCCCCTCTTCATACCCCGCCAAATCCCCCAAATCTTCCATATCGTGGACATCCAAACCCACTAAATGACCGATTCCGTGAGGGAAAAACAAGGCATGAGCATCCATTTCTACCAAATCTTCCGCACTGCCCCGCAGAATGCCTAAATCCACCAACCCTTGGGCGATCGCAGTCGCTGCCAGTAGATGAATCTCCCGATACTCCACATCCGGGCGGATTTTGGCAATACAAGCATCGTGAGCCGCCAAAACCAAATTATAGATTTCTCTTTGGGTAGAAGAGAACCTACCCGATACAGGCCAAGTGCGCGTGACATCTGCTGCCCAGCCCATTGATGTTTCAGCGCCCACATCCGCCAGCAGCAAGTCTCCCGATTGCAGGGGGTGCCAATACTGCTGATTGTGGAGAACCTCCCCGTGAACCGTGACGATACTGGGGTAAGCGCAGCTCATATTCTGTGAGATGATGACACTCTCCATTGCCGCACGCACACCTGCCTCCAACTTGGCGCTGGATGTGGCAGCCATTCCCGCTAAGTGAGCTTCCACGGTGACAGATGCAGCTTGTCGTAATTCTGCCAAAGCACCTGCATCGTGGCTGAGTCGCAAAAATATAATGGCTCGTGCTAACTCCCCGTCAATTCCCTGAGATGCATTTGCGGATGCGATCGCACGATGCATTATCTGAGCTTGTTGCTGCCTAGTTGCGGCATCCTGCACCGAGATAGTCGCGGCATCCGCTGAGCGTGACTCCAATTCTGCCATCGAAAATGCCGCATCCGCTCCAATCGCCTGGGCAATTTCCTCACGTTTCGGCATTTCTCCATGCCAGAGGGCACTGGTAGGAGACTCATCATCCATAAACAATTCTAATTTCCCAGCTTCGAGTCGGATCGCCGTATTTTCCAGAGGTACCCCCGCAAAATAGAGGAAATGACTGCTGGCGCGAAATGGGAAAGTATTGGCTGGATAATTTCGGGAACTACTACGCCCAGACCAGAGAATAACTGGAAAATCAATTAACTCGGCAAGTCGCTGCCGCCGGTGAAGCAGAGTAGCGGCAAACGTGCGATTTCTCTGAAGTTGCATCATAGCGAGTAGCGGCAGTTTATGGCTTATCCCTTTTGTATTTAAGTTTAACCTGAGCTAAAAAGCCATTACCCATTGGCTATAGACCGCCTCAAGATAATTGAGGGCGTATCCCGTAATGCCGATAGCGCCAATAATCATGCAGGATTTTGCCGTGATCGAAGCATAAATCCGTGGGAATTCGCCAAGATTCAAAAATTCCAACCGCCTTGGCATCATCAGCAGCTTGAGGTTCGCCCGTTGCCGTTGCGATAAACACAACGCTCATCGTGTGACTTCGCGGATCGCGGCTGGGATCGGAATATACCTGGAATTGTTCAATTAACTCCACCTGTAAGCTAATTTCTTCCTGCGCTTCACGCCGCGCCGCCGCTTCTGCTTTCTCCCCGTAATCAATAAACCCACCCGGAATTGCCCAACCATAAGGTGGATTTTGGCGTTCAATTAATACAATCGGTCGATGCGGTCGATCGATCAGTTCAATAATGATATCGACAGTCGGAGCAGGGTTTCGGTAAGTCATTCTGAATATATTGCCCCCCAATGAGCGGGATCGAGGGAAAAAAGGCTGAATTTATTCTGCCGCGATCGCTGTCATTTATGACGGTTGAATTACCGAATGCAACCCGCCCTAGGAGTGAGTGTCAAACTTCTGCGTACCGTGATAATGTCAAATCGTTTGCATCCTCTCCATCAGGTTATTTATGCCGTTTCCTAGATCTAGTGGCATTTTGCTACACCCCACTTGTTTTCCTAGCCGGTTTGGCATCGGCGATCTCGGTTTAGAAGCTTATCGCTTTATTGATTTTTTGGTGGAGAGTTCCCAGCAATTTTGGCAGGTTTTGCCATTAGGACCAACCGGCTATGGCAATTCTCCCTATATGTGCTATTCAGCATTGGCGGGAAATCCCTTACTGATTAGTCCTGAGAAGCTGCGCGACGAGGGGTTACTTACCGAGGATGATTTTTCTGGATTGCCAGAATTTTCCCTAGACAGGGTGGATTTTGAGCGGGCGATCCAGACCAAAATGCCTTTGCTCGCTAAAGCCTGCGAAAACTTTAAAAACCAGGCATCAACCTTACAGCAAAAGGAATTTGCAAGTTTTTGCAAGGCGGCTCATTGGCTTGATGACTATGCCTTATTTATGGCGATCCGGGAAGCTCAGGGACACGCTAGTTGGTATAACTGGGAACCGGAAATTGCTAAACGCCAACCGGAAGCCTTAGAACAGTGGCGGCAGCGGCTGAATGATGAGATTTATTACCACAAATACTTGCAGTTTGAGTTTTTCCGGCAATGGACTCAACTGAAAAGCTATGCCAACTTGGGCAGTATTGAGATTATTGGCGATATTCCAATTTATGTGGCTCACGATAGTGCCGATGTCTGGTCGCATCCAGATATCTTTTGCTTGGATGAACAGACGGGGGAACCAGCGCTGATGGCTGGAGTTCCACCGGACTACTTCAGCGCCACAGGCCAGCTATGGGGCAATCCAGTCTATAACTGGGAAAAGTTGCAGCAGCAAAACTTTAAGTGGTGGATACAGCGCTTTGAATCTTTGTTAGATTACATTGACATTATTCGGATTGACCACTTCCGAGGGTTCCAAGCCTACTGGGCAGTTAAGCAGGGCGAAACGACTGCTATGAATGGGGAGTGGATTGAGGCTCCTGGAGAAGCTTTCTTTAAGCTACTGAACGACAAATTAGGTAAGCTTCCTATCCTGGCAGAGGATTTGGGCGTGATTACCCCAGAGGTAGAGGCGCTGCGTGATAAGTTTGAGTTTCCGGGGATGAAGATTTTACAGTTTGCCTTTGGTTCGGATTCTGGCAACGGCTTTTTGCCTTTTAACTATCCGCGCAACTGTGTGGTTTACACCGGCACCCATGATAATGACACCACGGTAGGCTGGTTCTATCAACTTTCAGACTATGAAAGGGAGAATCTCCTGCGTTATGTGGGTTGCATCAGTTCCGACGGCATCCACTGGGATGCGATCCGGCTGGCGATGGCTTCGGTGGCAAATCAGGCAATTATTCCTTTTCAGGATCTTTTGGGATTGGGGGGCGATGCCCGAATGAATTTTCCCGGCAAAGCAGAGGGAAATTGGGAGTGGCGGTATCGACCTGAAGCCGTGAACCAAGAGATCGGCTATCGTCTCAAAACTCTAACTGAAACTTTCGGTCGCGCCCCAATTAAGAATCAGGACTGAGGGGTGAGGGATGAGCAGTGAGGACTGAGGACTGAGGGCTGAGGGATCGGGGTTGAGAGGTAAGGACTGAGGGGTGAGGACTTGGGCGATCGCTTGCGTCACTGGTGTATATCGCGTGTCTTTGAAGAAAAGCGCGATCGCGTCTCGACCCTCACAGTTCTCAGCACTCATTAAGACCCAGGAGGATTAGCGGCAAAGGTTACTTCTCGAACTTTACCGGGGGCACCCAGTTTCTTTGCCTTTTCATCATTAAAAGCGACTAAGATACCACCCGCATTACCAGCTTTTACAATCAGTGTCTCCTCTGCAACCCAGATGCGCTGAGTGCCTTGGGGGAGCGTTCCCTCAAACTGCGTCTTGCCATCCACCACTACCCGAATCCATGATGGGGTTTTGACGGTTACGCCAACCCGTACCGGCTTACCCGTTTGACTGGTATTGCTGCTGAATACTGCTGGGGTAAACGGCCCTAGTTTTTCTTGCAAGTCTGTATTGGCTGCATTAGCTTTGGCGAGAGACTCTCTAGGCGATCGCTCTTGAGTCCCGCCCTTTCCTACTTCTAAAGCCGGACGATTCACCACGTAAGACAGACCGTTCACTGCACCAATCACCAGAAACACATAGATCAAGTAAAGGTGAATCGGTCGCAGCTGAGCTGATGGCAAATAATACCGCCAGGTCGGCTTAATGAGCTGGAAAATCGGCCCACTGGGAAAAGTGTCAGAATACTCTACCCCATCTAATCCCAGTGCATCAGCATACCGCTTGATAAACCCTTGAATATAGACGGGTTCAGGCAAGATTTCGCGCCTACCTTCCTCAATTGCCTTGAGCAGACGAACTTGAATCCTGGTTTTGTCGCCAACTTCCTCTAGGGACAGAGATTGTTCCTCACGCACCTGGCGGAGGCGAGACCCCAGTTCTTTTAGCTTCTCAATTTGTTGCTGTTGAAGATGAAGTGGATTCTCCTTCATACACGGCGCTCCTTGATGTCTGCTGGCACTTCTATTGATGTTAGATTGACTTGGTTTTGTAGAAAACTGATTTCAAAATCTTCAAGAAAACGATAAGTACCAGGGAACATAGGCTCCCCTGTTCGTTTTAAACAAATGGGACCAATCGCGGCACGGTGTAGATGAATGACGGGATAGCCCAGTTGCTCGGCAATGCGTCGAATTTGTCGGTTTCTCCCTTCTGTAAGAATCACTTCCAAGCAGGTTTGAGAACCCCGCACATCCAAAACGCGAACTTGAGCAGGCAATGTCTTTTTCCCTGACAGTAGAATACCCTGACGCCAGGATTTTAGTACCTCTTCTGGGGGATGACCCTGAATCCAAACTTGGTAAGTTTTAGGAAGATGATATCGCGGATGGGTCAAGCGTAGCGTCATTTCACCGTCATTTGTGACCAATAACGCGCCGGTGGATTCGGCATCTAGACGTCCAACTGGATGCAATCCCTGACCTTCTCGGAGTGCAGGAGGCAGTAAATCAAGAATCGTGCGGCGCTTTTGAGGATCGCGGCACGTAGAAACTACCCCAGCAGGTTTGTAAAGCAAGATATAGAGCATTTGAGGACGATGAGCTGGGAGTACAAGTTTGCCATCAACTTCAATCCGGTCTTGTTCTGGATTTGCTGTTTGCCCCAGATGCACAACAGTACCATTGACCTGCACGCGCCCTGCTTCAATCATTTTTTCAGCTTGGCGGCGGGAGGCAATACCCCATTGGGAAAGAATTTTTTGTAGCCTTTCGGCCATAGGCGAAATCGAGCGACGAATGAATAAAGGTTAGGGCTTAGCTTGTTGAGGCAGTGCCTCGGCTAGACTATTAGGGATTTTTGATCTTAGATTTAGGATTTTGAAGGAATCGCCAGTCTAAAACCCAAAATTGACCTCTAATTAGACTATGTACAAATATTACAGGAAGAAAGCCATTGACATCTAAGCAAGGGAGCAGGATTATCAGCACAACATTATCACCAGCGTTGCGGCTGTGGTTGCGATCGCAAGTTTCGCAAGTTGAAAACCTCCAGTTTAAAATTTCCGGAGGCGATCGCCAAATCCTTACAGGTTATATCCCTCAAGTTTTTATTGCCGCCAACCATGCAGTGTATCAAGGACTGCATCTGTCACGCATTCAGTTAACCGGAGAAAACATTCGCATCAACCTGGGTCAAGTTCTTAGAGGTAAACCTTTACGCCTTCTCGAACCCATCCCCGTTTCCGGTGAGCTAATACTAGAGGAGACAGACCTTAAGGCATCTCTCCAGGCACCCTTATTCGCCACTGCTTTAACTGATTTACTGGGGACACTACTCCAAGCAGTTCCAACGCACCCAGCTGACATCTTAAAAGACCAGCAAATCAGTTGGCAACAGATTACCATCGATCCGGAAAGTTTGAAACTCAGCGGCACTTTAACAGACCCATCGGGTAAAGCCACACCTCTAGTGCTGCGGACAGGCCTAAAGTTAGCTAGCCCTCACGAACTGCTTCTAGAGTCCCCCTGTATCGAGACGCAACAGGAACTGCTCCGAGGCAATTTGGATGAATTCAAGATAGATTTAGGCCCAGAAGTAGATATTCAGGAATTAACTGTGATTCCGGGTCAGTTAGTTTGTCGCGGACGGATTAATGTCATTCCAGCCGAATAAAAATAGGACTTAGGAGTTAGGACTGAGGGCTGAGGACTGAGGAGTTAGGACGGAGGGTTGGCTAGGACTGAGGTACAAAAAAGAGGCAGATATAGCAACCGCCAAGATAGTTAGGACGTAGAGTAGAGATCACCTGTGGTCCTGAAGTTATTCAAGCTGCTCATGGCAAACCCCTATAGTTATGACCTGCGTCAGAAGGTGATCCAAGCGATCGAGTTAGACGGCATGAAGAAAAGTGAAGCCGCACAGGTGTTCCAAATTAGTCGCAATACGATTGACCTATGGCTGAAGCGGCGA
>NZ_JAMPKB010000040.1:0-55028 GCF_039961925.1 Trichocoleus sp. DQ-U1
AGGGCGGGCGGATTGAGCAGTTGATTCGAGCGGCTGGTGCTCAACTTTGGTATTTACCACCTTACTCCCCCGACCTCAACAAAATTGAGAACTGCTGGTCTTGGCTCAAGAGCTGCATCCGCAAACAACTCGACCAGTTTAATTGTTTGCGAGATGCAATCGAGCATGTCTTATGCTTGTCGTCCTAATTACCTTGGCGATTGCTATAATTTCTTAAACCCTTGATTCGTCAGGGTTCTAAAATTTGGAGTTTCTCGTCTCGTGAAAATTTCGTGACGCTAGCATCGTACAAATACTGACAAAAACTAGAAATTACTAAATCTTTACTAAAATTCCCTATATTTTTATCAGAACTATACAAATAATGCCGTAGTTGTATATAAAAATTGATGAATTGTGAATATTACTACCAGACTTAGCTAAATTAGTGGAGCCAGATATTGCAAACATTACTTGCTAAAGCTTCATCGGTAGGTACTCGCCCTGAAATCGAAGTGCTGCTAATCTGTGCCAGTACTCGGATGGAATTGGAAAGAGTTGAGCGGCTAGTCACTTTACTCCAGGAAAATCATATAGATTGGGCAGAACTGATGCAAATGGCGACTGAGCATAGGGTGATGCCACTTTTGTATTGGAACCTAAACAGCACCTGTCCGGAAGCGGTTCCGAAGAATATTCTGGCTAAGTTGCGGGCTGATTTTCAAACCCTCACGCGACGCAGCCTATTTTTGAGCGGCGAACTGGTTAGACTCGTAAATCTATTTGAAGCACAAGGAATTCCGGTTCTACCTTTCAAAGGGCCAGTATTAGCCGCTTCTGCCTACGGTAATTTGTTGAGAAGACAGTTCTGGGATTTAGACATTCTGGTGCAAGAAAGAGACATCGAAAGGGCAAAGGCGCTGTTTTTGTCTCAAGGATACCAGATGAAAATCGAGCGCATCGAAGTGACTCAAGAACAGGAAGCGGCTTTTGTGACTTCGCCTCATATTCATCAATTTGTACGCGAAGCCGCCTATCCATTTAGGAACCACCAGAAAGGAGTGTTGGTGGAACTGCACTGGGGAGTAATGCCAAAGTATTTTTCTTTTCCCATCGATTCTAAAGAATTGTGGGATGACCTAGAGCCAGTCTCCATTGCTGGAACGACAGTTCCCAACCTCTCGCCAGAGAATTCGTTGCTAACGATTTGCGGACACGGAACCAAAGACTGTTGGACGCAACTGGCAAGAATCTGCGACGTAGCCGAACTTATCCGCAGCCATCCGCAGCTAGATTGGGTCAAACTGATGCAGCAAGCTAGCGCCAAGGGCGGTCAGCGAATGTTGTTTATAGGTTTAAGGCTGGCACATCGTCTTCTAGGAACTGCCCTGCCAGATGATGTTTGGCAAAAGATTCAGGCTGACCCAACGGTAGAATTGCTGGCGGCTGAAGTATGCGAACAGCTTTTCCGTTCGTCGGACGGATCTGTTAAAGACGGGACAACCACCCGCTTCCATTTAAAAGCCAGAGAACGCCTAATTGACAGGGTGCGGTATTCTCTGAAATTAGCAATCACGCCGACTACTACCGACTGGTTGCTACTACCCTTGGCGGAATTTCCAGCTTTCCTTTACTATTTGCTGCGACCACTCAGGCTAATAGGAGAGCAAATATTAAAAAGATTCAAGGTGAGTAAAAAAAAATTATAATTTTCATGCTTAAACTATAAAATTTATTCCTTAATCAAAATGGTAGTAAGTAAGGAATAAATCTTTTTCAATTTTAAACCGGATACATATTATGAGCTTTAAATTTAAACTAAATCAAAAGCTCATAATATGTATTTTGTAATAACTAATATTATTTAAAATCGTTAATTTATAATATAAGCGGAATCATTATAAAGTCTATAAGTTTAGTAATAAACCTAATTAGTTATACCTTGACATTAGAATATCTCAAGGTTAGCTTAGGGTTAAGAAAAGCGAAACAAAGCTTGGTAGTATAGCAAAAAAATCATGAATCATTCAGAGATATTTAAGGCGAATGCTCCTAAAGTTGTCCACGAAACGATTGATGGTGAAGTTGTAATCGTCAACTTAGATAAGGGAGATTATTATAGCTTAGTAAAAGTTGGAGCTGATATTTGGGAAGAACTTATTAAAGGTACTTCCAAAAGCAATATTATCCAAAAAATAATCCAGTGCTACGATGGCGATCGCCAAATTATTGAAAATACTGTCAATGATTTTATTGCCAGATTGCAGCAAGAAGAACTCATTACTCTCGATAGCACAGAAGATCCTAAAAATTTAAATATAGACAGCGCACCAAGCACCACAAACGACAATCCTGAAAAGCTCAGCTTTTCACCCCCAACTTTAGAAAAATATACAGATATGGAAGAATTGCTAGCTTTAGACCCCATTCACGAAGTGAATGAGGTGGTGGGCTGGCCTAATGTTAAAGTTGAAGCCTGATTAAATCAGCATTTGGCATCATTATCAGCAGCTTCAAGGTGTATTGGGAAGGGGCAGCCGTCAGGATTTGCCCCTAGGTTTCAGCTAATTCCTTAAGTTTTTTCAACATGATGACTAACGAGTTGGCATCTGAGATTGCCACTAAAACAGAAGCGAAAGACCCTTTAGCCTTTTTTAATACGGTTTATGAATTATACGAAAAAGCTGAGGCTGCATCTGGTTCTATTGACCGTTTTTATTGCTTAGGCGGGTTTAAAATTCGGTTGCGTTTTGCTGGTTCAGCTTTAATTTCCTACATGACACCTGCTTTAGGACATTTAGCTACAGAACCCGTTTCAGATCCAGCGCTGACAGTTTGTTTGTGGGATAGCGCCTCGACAAACACCGTAATGCCACCTCCACCTTGGCAAATAAATCATCATCATCCAAAGCGTGGGGAAATTATCGGGTTTACTAATGAGCGCATTCATACCAGTTTCCAATGGGGAGCGTTTGCGTTAAGTATTTTAGATAGCGATCGCAACCTGGGAATCTATTGGGTTGAGACAACTGAACAACTTCCTTACTGGGAAGCAGGTTCTCCCCTACGGACAATTTTTAACGTCTGGATGAGTAAGCGGGGACTGCAACTGGTTCATGCGGGTGCAGTTGGAATGCCAAGTGGCGGCGTGTTGCTAGTGGGAAAAGGGGGGTCTGGTAAATCAACTACAGCTTTAACCTGCCTTAACTCTGAGCTTTTCTATGCCAGCGACGACTATAGTTTGATTACTTCCGACCCCACTCCAACTGTTTTTAGCATTTACAGCACTGGCAAAAAAAATGCCGATGATGTTCAAAGATTGCCGTTTCTCGCTAAGGCAATTAGCAATAGCGATCGCTTAGATTCAGAAAAAGCGCTTTATTTCATCAACGACCATTTTCCCGAAAAAATCTTGCCCAGTTTTCCCCTTCGAGGAATTTTAATTCCACGCATTACTGGGGAAACAGATACTAAGTTAACAGCCACCTCATCGGCAGCAGCCTTAGCATCACTTGTACCAAGTACCATCCTACAACTACCGGGTGCTGGCAAGGAAGCTTGCCAGATGATGATGAAAATCGTTAGCCAGCTTCCTTGTTATTACTTAGAACTTGGCACCGATTTAGGGCAAATTCCTGAAGTAATTTTAAACCTTATTTCCAATCGATAGCCAATGGAAAATCGCCAATTGTTCGTTAGCGTTATTATCCCTGTTTACAACGGAGAAAATTTTTTATCAGAAGTAATCTTTAATGTCAAAAATCAAGAATATCAGCCTTTAGAAATTATCATTGTTGATGATGGCTCAACTGATGGAACAGCGGAAGTAGCAGCACAATTCAAAAATAGTATCCGCTATGTTTATCAAGATAACAGCGGTCCAGCAGCGGCTCGTAACCGTGGTTTAAGTATAGCGGAAGGGGATGCGATCGCTTTTTTAGATGTTGACGATTTATGGTCAGAAGATAAACTGAAACTGCAAGTAGGTTATTTAGTAGATAACCCCTCAGTAGAGATTGTCCAGGGATTAATTCAACAAATGAAGCTATGTCAAATTACAACGAACAATCAGCCCCTTTTTGAACCTGCTTACAATCCTTATAGCTATATAAATTTAGGAAGCGCAATTTATCGGAGGTTAGTTTTTGATAAAATTGGCTTATTTGATGAAACACTTAACTATGCTGAAGATGTCGATTGGTTTATCCGAGCGTGGGAAAATGGGATTTCAAAAGTTGTATTAGACCGGGTTAGTTTGTTTTATCGCAAGCACGAAGATAACATGACCGTTGGAAAAAACTTAGTCGAGCTTGGATTTGTAAGGATTTTCAAAAAACATTTAGATCGGTGTCGAAAACGAGGGAATTCTCAAATGGCTTCTTTATTAGATATGCCAATTAATGAGTACCTTGGCACTTCTCCTGAAATTCCTAAAATAATGTAAAATCCTCAAAGAATAATATAATGGAATATTTACCGCTAGTCAGTGTAATTATTGCTGTCAAGAATGGAGAACATCGATTAGCAGATGCTATCGAAAGCGTTCTATCGCAAACTTATGAAGACTATGAAATTATTGTTGTTGATGGTAAATCAACAGATAATACTGAAAAAATTGCCAAGTCTTATGAACGAGTTCGCTATATTTGGCAAGCTGGTCAGGGCCTTGCTGACGCTTGGAATCTTGGGATTGAGGCTGCGAAAGGAGAATTTATTGCTTTTCTTGACCACGATGATGTGTGGACACCCAATAAATTAAGTCTTCAGGTTGATTACCTTATCAAGGATCCAACACTTCAATATGCGATCGCTAAATTTAGGTTTATTTTAGAGCCAGAATGTCCTATCCCCTTAGGTTTCAAGAAAGATCTATTGGACAAAGATATTGTTGGGCCTATTCCTGGAACTTTAATAGTGCGGAAATCCCTATTAAATTCAGTTGGTAAATTTAACACTAACCTGGTGATTGCTAGCGATGTCGATTGGTTTGCTAGAGCCAAAGATGAAAATATACCTATGGCTGTTATCCCCGAAGTTTTTCTATATAAACGAGTTCACACCCAAAATCTCTCATCCAATGCTGAGATAAACAATCAAGAATTATTGCAGATACTTAAGCAATCTGTTAATCGTCAACGTCGTGCCAAAATTAAAAAAGATGCAATTCAACAATGAAGCGATCGCATTATTTAGAGCAAACAGAGTTTTATAAAACCCAAATACTTTTTTTCAAAAGTGTAGATTTACTAGAATCTGCTTAAACTTTTGCAAATGAAAAACATCAAAAGGATTTACTTCAATAGATTTATTTAAAGATATTGCAACTTAAATTAGAAAGAAAGACTTTGATTAAGAATGAATAATTCTTTTTTAGTTAGCGTTATTATCCCTGTCTATAATTGCGATCGCTATCTGGCTGAAGCGATTGAAAGCGTACTAGCTCAAACTTATCAGCCACTGGAAATCATTGTAGTAGATGATGGTTCAACGGATAACAGTGCAGAAGTAGCAAAGCACTTTGCGTCATCAGTGCGGTACTATTCCCAAGCCCAAAGCGGTGCGGGTGCTGCCCGAAATTATGGCACAGAATTAGCGCAAGGAAATTTCTTTGCTTTTCTCGATGCAGATGATTTTTGGGTCAAAGATAAATTGACTTGTCAAATGCAGGTTTTTGAGAGCGAACCCGATATTGATATAGTCTTCGGATACGTTCAACAGTTTCACAGTCCCGAATTAGATGAAAGCATCAAGAATAAAATATACTGTCCTCCTGAATTAATGGCGGGATATCACCCTGGAACCATGCTGCTTAAACGGGAAGCTTTTCTTCGGGTAGGAAAATTTGAAACCAACTTACAAATGGGAGAATTTATCAGTTGGTATGCGCGTGCAACAGAGCTGGGATTGCGTGAAAAGATGTTACCAGACCTCTTGATGTCAAGGCGGTTGCACGAAACCAATCTGAGCATTCGCCAGCGTGAAGCGCGGACTGATTATGTCCGGCTGATTAAAGCTTCACTCGACCGACGCCGCGCCGCAACTTTGCCAGAAAATAATTCTTCATTTTCTCAATAAATATGAGTTTGAAAACTCGCCTTAAAGCTGCCTTAACAGCCTTCGTGAATCCGCCCACAGCTCCAAAGTTGGTAGTTACAAAACCAGCAACAGAGCCTTCGGTAGTTATCGATAATCAGCTTTTAGCTGGAAAAAATGTTCTGATAACTGGAGCAGCCAGAAATATTGGCAGAAGTATTGCTCTTGAAATGGCAAAACAAGGCGCAAACATTTTCTTCACTGACCTAGTTCGGGAAGGATGTGAAAATTTAGAAAAAGAATTAAGTTGCTATCCAGTTAAGTCAAGAGCCTTTGTGTCAGATATTTCTAAGACTGAAGATAACGATTATTTATGTAATTATTTATTAGAAAACAAAATAAATATTGATGTTCTTGTCAACAATGTGGGAATCCAATTTGAGACGAGCCAGATAAAAAACCTTGATTTAGGAGAATGGCATAAAACCTTTAATACCAATGTTTTCGGGCCAATGTATCTCACAAAGCTTATTTCTCAAATGATGGTTAATCATCGCATTCATGGCTCGATTATATATATCACGTCTATTCACCAATGGGAACTTGTACGTTGGCCTAGTTACAGCTCCTCAAAAGCTGCATTAGGAATGATTATCAAAGAATTGGCTCTAGAATTGGCAACTTCTGGGGTAAAAGTTAACGGAATCGCTCCCGGCTGGGTAGCGGAAGATGAGCAAGGAAACTCCCTCCGTCACAGCTATACTCCGCTGCATAACAGTTCAATCAATCCTTGTTATATTGGTCGGGCTGCTGTTTACCTAGCCTCCGACTATTTTTCAAAATTTACGACTGGAACCGTTCTCAAAATCGATGCTGGGTTGTCATTATATAATCATCGTTATGCCGAATATCTGAATCAATAAAAAAGCTTGTTATTTTAAAGAAAACCAAATGTTTTATATCATAAATTGGGTAAAAAGAAAAGTAGAAAAACACTTATTTTCAGGGCACTTGGAGGCGAAATGTCAAGCAGTTAAAAGTCTTTTCCCTAAAAATGCAACTGTTGAGCGTGTGGCTACGGGATTTGAATTTACAGAAGGCCCTATTTGGTTTGCTGAAGAAAAGTATCTCCTCTTTAGTGATATTCCAGCTAACAAAATCTTTAAACTGACTCCCAGTAGTGACGTAACAGTCTTTAGAAAGACTAGCCATAATTCCAATGGTTTGACTAGAGATAAGCAAGGACGACTCATTGCTTGTGAACACGGAACGCGCCGCGCCACCCGCACCGAAAAAGATGGTTCGATTACCGTCTTAGCTGATAAATTTCAAGGTAATAAACTGAATAGTCCTAATGATATTGTCGTGAAAAGTGACGGTTCTATCTACTTCACAGATCCGCCTTATGGCATCAAACCCGAACAGCAGGAACAACCAATCCAGGGGGTTTACCGCCTCTCGCCTGATGGCAAAGAAATTATTGTCGTAGCCGACGATTTTGATAAACCCAATGGACTAGCATTTTCACCGGATGAAAAAAAGCTTTATATCGACGATTCTGAACGCCGTCATATTCGCGTGTTCGATGTTCAAGCTGACGGTAAACTTGCCAACAGTCGCATCTTTTACAAGATGAATGGTAAGAAACCTGGTTTACCCGATGGGATGAAAGTAGACGTGCAAGGACATCTCTACTGCACAGGTGCAGGAGGCGTGTGGGTTTTTGATCCAGAAGGGAATCATTTGGGAACAATTGTGACTCCGGAGGTGCCAGCGAATTGTGCTTGGGGAGATGATGATTTGCAAAGTCTTTATATTACTGCTGGCACTTCTGTTTACAAAATTCGAGTAAATGTTCCAGGCATCAAAGTGCCTTAATTGATTACCATCGTTTAAAATTTTCAATTACAAAAGATGCGTAAAATGAATCTATATAATAAGGATAGCTGTGACTGGCTTAATTCCGAGCAAAAATTGCTTTTGCGGGCAGCACTGTTGCAGGGAGAAGAGGCAATTGATTCTTGGAATCAATGGAAAGCATCTGCCGATATTGAGAATCTCGATGTAGAATCCTATCGATTGCTGCCTTTACTTTATCGCAACTTATCCGCACATGGCGTGACGGATCTGCATATGGCAAGACTAAAGGGAGTTTACCGACGCACATGGTGTGAAACCCAAGTTTTGTTTCAACAAGTCGCAGCTATTATCAGTTGTTTTCAGAATGATGGTATCACAACAATGCTGCTCAAGGATGCAGCTTTGAATCTACATTATTACAAAGATTATGGCTCACGAATGATACATAATTTTGATTTTTTAGTTCATCCAGCAGATGCTTTAGCAGCCGTAAGTCTGTTACAAAAAATTGGCTGGAGAGCCAAAGGAAAAATACCAGTTACAATTACGCCCTTCTCTCATACTCTAGGATTTGACAATGAATTAAAACAACAGTTTAATCTTCGCTGGCATCTGTTCGCAGATGGTTTTCAAGAAGATGCTGAAAAATATTTTTGGGATAGTGCGATATTAACCAAGCTGGATGACTTATCAACTTATGTTTTAAATCCTACCGATCAGCTATTGTACGTTTGTGTATATGGAGGAATGAGTAATTTTGTTTTTCCAATTAGTCGGCTAGCTGATGCCGCAATACTTCTCAACTCATACCAAGCAGAAATTGATTGGAACCGACTGGTAACTCTGGCACAAAAATATCGCTTAATTTTGCCCATACAAAATATACTGACAAAATTACATAAAATCCTATATTCCCCAATCCCTCTGTCGATTTTACAAGAAGTACAGAGTATACCCGTTTCTAAATTTGAGTGCAGCGAATATCAGCTCACGAGTAGAAAAAGAAAATCATTTTCCGAGGGTTTGATAATGAGATATATACAATATTCAAGAGCAGTAAATACGGATAATTCTAAATTAGAATTTTTAGGTTTTCCCAGATATCTACAATATATCTGGGGTTTAGAACATTTATGGGAAGTTCCATTGCAAGCAATGATGCGGGGTATAAAAAGGCTCGTTTGGTAATCGCGATCGCTTTCACCTGAAAAGAGATGAAGACAACCAGGGTAGAAGCGATCGCCATCAATGCACTAGCAGATAACTATAAGCGTCTCCTAAAGCCCTTTACACATTTCCCTACCAGCCGGAAGAGGCAAGTCTCATACATGAGATAGAGCCTAGACACTCCAGAATCTGAGAACTTAAGAACAAATAAAGAAAATCTTCAACAACTGCTTTCTAATAATCATGATTGGAAATCAAATCAAGACAGCAGCATTGCTGGGACTCCTCAGCGGTCTTCTGGTTCTGGGTGGCTATTATCTGGTCGGCAACGAGCAGGGGCTATATTTAGGTCTGGCTTTTGCTGCATTCAGTAGTTTTAGCTCCTGGTACTATTCTGACCAAGCCGCTTTGATGGCGTATCGCGCCCAACCGCTAGAGCGTCAGGAGGCTCCAGAACTCTACGATATGGTAGCTTCTTTGAGCCAAAAGGCGGGGATTCCCATGCCGAAACTGTTTTTAGTGCCAACCAAATCCCCCAATGCTTTTGCAACCGGACGAGATCCGGATCATGCTTCTGTGGCAGTGACTCAAGGGATTATAGAATTACTCTCCCGCGAAGAACTTGAAGGTGTTTTGGCTCACGAACTTACCCACGTCAAAAACCGCGACACTTTAACTCAGGCAGTTGTAGGCACCATCGCTGGAGCGATTACTTTTGTCGGACGGATTCTCACTTTGGGAGCGCTCTACGGCCCTGTCACCCGCGATGACCGCCGAGGTGGAAACGCTTTGGGTGCCTTGTTTCTAATCGTTTTGGCTCCTATTACTGCGGCGCTAATCCAGTTTGCGATTTCCCGCACCAGGGAGTATTCTGCTGACTTGGGTTCGGCTGAAATCACGGGGAATCCTTTGGCGCTTGCCAGTGCGTTGGAGAAGCTGGAGGCAATGGGTCATCAGATTCCGATGAACGGCAATCCCACGATGTCGCCGCTACTGATTGTCAATCCTATCTCGACAAAAGGGTTGCAATCTCTTTTCCGTACCCATCCCCCGACTGAGGATCGGATTCGTCGTCTCGTAGAATTGGCTCAGCAACAAAAGCAACAAAAGCAAATGACTCCAGCGATCGCATAATGTGCAAGCAGTGCTGGTGATGCTTGATTTTAGCCGGTGGTAACGCCGGTTTTTTATTGAATGAGGATGCTAAACCGGAGATGTCTCGCGTTTCGATTATTATTCCCACGCTGAATGAGGCGACGTGCTTGGAACGCACGCTGCGCCAGTTGAATTTGCTAGATCCTCCAGCTTGGGAAGTGCTGGTGGTAGATGGGGGAAGTGACGATGAGACAGTTGCGATCGCCCAGCGGATCTTACAAGCGATCGCCCCGTCATCTCAAGCGCGTGTCCTCTGTTGTGATGTTCGCGGACGTTCAGTGCAGATGAACCGAGGCGCAGAGGCGGCGACGGGAGATATCCTGTGCTTCTTACACGCAGATACTTCGGTTCCAGATGATTTTGTGGCAGTGGTTGAGCAAACTTTAGCCGATCCATCTGTTGCTGGCGGCGGGTTTATTTCTTTGATGACAGGTTCCCAGACGACGCGCTGGGGAGTTTCGCTGCATAATTACCTCAAAACTTACTACGCGCCGCTGCTTTTCCGACCTCGTTTGTTTTTTCAGGGGTTGCGATTGTTATTTGGCGATCAGGTGATGTTTTGTCGTCGCGCCGATTTCTGGAAATGTGGCGGATTTGATCCGGCATTGCCAATTATGGAGGAAGCGGATTTGTGCCTGAAGTTGGTGCAACGAGGTCGGATTCGTCAAGTGAATCGAGTTGTGCAAAGTAGCGATCGCCGTGTGGCAAAATGGGGTTCGCTGAAGGCTACCGCGATATATCTCTACATCGGCTTTCTTTGGGGTATCGGAGTTGAAGCAACTTACCTGAAAAAGTTTTATGAGGAAATTCGCTAATTCGTTATTAGTTATAGAATCTGTTTAATTTCCCATAATAAAAGAACCCCACCCCCCAACCCCTCCCCGCTTGCGGGGAGGGGAGCCAGAGCCGCAGGCGTTGGCGGGGTGGGGTTCCGGGGAGTGGGTAATTACTGAATTTGATATCAAAGTGCATCTGCTGTCGCTCAACTAACAACTAATAACTCTTTTTTTCATTCAGATTCCAGTCGTAATAGAGATAGGAAATCGGCGTTGAAGCGTCAAGAGGCACGTCGGTTTTTAAATACAAGCGGATGTATTCAGGAATTGAAGGTGCGACTTTCAGTAAATCGCTCTTGTACCACTTGAAAATTTTGCTACAGTAAAGCGTTCCCGTTTGGAAATCGTAGCGAACTTTATCGGGATTATTGATAAAACGGCTGGCGTCATCCTCTAACTGAGTCCGCACCGATTCCGGAAAGTATGCACCGTTTCGCAACAACGGACAACCGATGGATGCACAAACAAGGGCGAAGTGGATGAGGGGTTCGTCAAATTCGCGGCGGAGGATGCCATGTTCGATTTGGTTGAGGCTGTAGCGTTTACCTGCAAAGGAATAGACGGGACGGATGAAGAACAACAGGAAGGCAAGCCAGTTGGGAATTCCTAAAATCTTCGGTCGGATGGAGGGGATGGGATAGCGTTCTAGAACTTGATTGAGCGCGATCGCATTATATAAATTCAGCCACAGCGCTAACCGTTCATCTAGGTTGGGATAATCCCCCAAATCTACTTCCTGCAAGGAATTCAGCCATTGTGAAAGCGCTTGCGATCGCTCTGAAGACCAAGCATGATAATCGACGCGACCTTCTAGATCCACGTATCGGCGCAGTAGCTCATCCCAAACTGTAAAGTCGATCATGGCTCAATACTTTCTCCGAGCGGACAAATCTAACCCCATATTAGAGTTACTCCCAAAACCCGCCAAGAAATAAATTTCTACAGCTTATATCCAAAGTTTTTTTTAATGGACTGAAATCTTTATCTAGTCAGTATGAGATTCCTATGCAAAAGGAATTTGGCTATTAGCCAGAGATTTTAATCTCTGGCGGTATTGCAACTGATGCAAGATGTGTGGTTCCCTATAAGTGAAGGAAGAACAACTAACCTTTCCTCTTCTTTTAGAGGATGTTTTGAAAGGTATGTTTAGTCGGAAAAAATTTCCCAAAGCGGAAGCTGAAATTGCAAACATTAACACCACGCACACGTGAATAAATAACGCATATTAAGCGCAATCTAACGTGTGTTTATCTGGCGATCATCAAAGAACTACTCGAAACATCGGAGGCTTTTATCTATATAGCTATTACTCGTATTATAGCCGCATAATAAACATTTTTTGACTTATTTAAGTTTTAAAAAAGCCTTTTTTGGTTTGATATTTAACAATAGTTTAAGTGTTAAACCCTTTATTTTTGGTAATTAATCTATAAAAATAGAAATCATAGTTAAACAATAAGTTTTATTATTAACAATTATTTAAGCGATAAAAAACTGATAAAAACATGGGTTAAGCTATCGAACAGTAAAAGTACCTCCTTGTAAGGGGTTCAAAATTTGCTCTGCTGCAAGGGACAAAAAAACCTTATAGTGCTTCTCGCTTGAGTGAAGCACACTCAAGCCCTAACTTCCAACAGAGTTCCTGGAATCGAGAAACGGGCTAATTTCAAAGCCTCTCTCTGATTTTAAAGAAAGAGCAAAATTCTACCGTATATACGTGAGAACGGCTATATTATTTTTCTTCTACCTAGAGTGAACCAAAAGAACTACTCACTGTACTTATAGCCTCGTAATAACGTCTCATAATAACGACAAATAATTCGTTATCCGGCATCTGGAGAGCGAGAAATAATCAAAGGAAAAAATGCATGAATGTCTTTGAGTTCGAGATTACCATCCAGAGCAAATCCGGCGATAGTAGCTGGCCTATTGTTGTCAGGTGTAAGCAACCGGATGGACTAACCATCCATTCAAAAGAGACTCTTGAGCTAAGTCAGGATGACTTTAACGAACTCACTCAACAGCAAGAAAACGAGAGGAAATACGGCACCCTACTAGGCAAAGCCCTGTTTCGAGGGGCTGTCTATGACACCTTTGTTCGTGCCCTATCCAAGAGCAGTCAGGACTGTCGCCTGCGAATTTTGCTATCGATTGAAGCGGCTGACAACGACGAAGTGAAGACCTTGCATTGGGAAAGGCTGTGTGCTCCGATTGATGCCGACGAGGATTGGGATCTTTTAGCCCGCGACCAGCGCGTTCCCTTTTCCCTGTACATTCCCACTATTATCGATCGCTGCTTTCCCCCGATTGGGCGGCGGGACTTGCGGGCACTGGTGCTGGTAGCGAGTCCCTCTAATATCGGTAAGTTTCAATTAGCACCTTTTGATGTTGAAGATGTCTTATCTGGAGTCAAGGAAGCGCTTGGTGATATTCCTTACGAAATTTTGGCAAATGATGTTGCAGGTGCTATCGGACCGCCAACGCTAAAAGAACTGTCTAAGCAACTGACTAACTCTAAGAAGCCATACACCTTGCTGCACTTTGTCGCCCACGGCAAGCTGCTGGATGACGGAGATACTGTTCTGTACTGGGCAGAAGCCGATAACCAAGTTGAGTCAGTTACGGGAGAACAATTAGTCAAAGAGCTGAAGAACATCGGTAATCATCAGAGGAGTTTACCTCACTTTGCCTTTCTCTGCACTTGCGAAAGTGCCGACCCCAGAGCAGAAGCAGGATTAGGTGGATTAGGGCAAAGATTGGTTAGACATTTGGGGATGCCTGCTGTAGTAGCGATGACTCGCAAAGTGAGCGTAGAGACAGGCTTAGCTCTAGGACAGAGCTTTTATCGACGGCTGAGAGAGTCTGGAGAGGTAGATACGGCGCTACAAGAGGCAACAGCCGGACTGGGAAAGCGCCACGATATTGCTGTTCCGGCCCTGTTTAGCCGCTTGGGTGGGCGTCCCTTATTTAGCGATCGCCTTGACGATCGGGATTTAACTGACGAGGAAATCGAGTATGGCATTGAAAAGCTAAGCAAACTCCTGGCAGAACGCGCCCCTAATGCCTCTGTACTCAATGAGAGCTTTAAAACGCAGGTAGAGATCCTCAATGATACCCAAGGAGCCGAGTCACGCATAGCGCGTGAACAGCGCCAGAAGGCAATACTAGAGATCGATAACCTGTGCGATCAAGTTCTGGAAATTAGCTTTGATGCTCTGGCAGCTTTGGGCAAGGAACCACCACAATACAAGGCTGAGTGTCCTTTTCCGGGTCTCTCTTCCTTTGCTGAGGAACAATACCATAAGTTCTTTTTTGGGCGCGATGAGCTGATTAGAGACTTACAAAAGGAACTGGCGAAGGATAATTTCTTAGCGGTTATCGGTGCTTCGGGCAGCGGCAAATCATCCGTAGTGCTAGCTGGGCTGATTCCTAAGCTTAAAGAGCAGGAGCCAAGCCTACAGTCGGTTCGTATCACACCGAGCAACGAGCCGCTGAAACAATTAGAAATCCTGTTAAAGGTCTCGGAACAGCATTCGGTACTGGTGGTAGACCAATTTGAGGAACTGTTCACCCTCTGCGAGGATAAAGACAATCGGCAAAAATTTATTGGCAAGTTGTTACACCTTGCCGAGCGGCGGAAAGTTGTCATAACAATGCGGGCCGACTTTTTAGGAGAGTGTACCTTCTACCCCGAACTGCGAAAGCGGATTGAAACCCGACAAAAATTGGTGGGACCAATGGAACCTGCCGAACTAATTACAGCGATGAAGATGCAGGCAGATAGGGGAGGATTGCGCTTTGAAACGGGTTTAAGCCTCTTAGTTCTCAATGACGTGCAGGGGGAGCCAGGCGCAATGCCACTGCTGCAATATGCGTTGCAGGAGCTGTGGAAGCGACGGTGCGGACGCTGGCTGTGCAATAAGGAGTACGAAGCGATTGGTAAAGTCCAGAAGGCGATCGCTAAAACTGCTGATGCTTTTTACACTAGCCTACCAGCTAAGCAACAAGAGCAAATCCAGAATATTTTCTTGCGCTTAACTCGCTTGGATAAGAATGCCATCCAGGTAGAGAAACGGCGCGACACCCGCCAGCGAGTAGAGTTAGAGGATCTGGTGCCCAGCGGAAGCAACATGGCAGAGACTAGGATGTTGGTGCAGCAGCTAGCTGGTGAAGGGGTACGGCTAGTCGTCACCAGTTGGAACCAAACTACCGGGAAGGAAGAAGTAGAAGTCGCCCATGAAGCTTTAATCCGCTATTGGCCAAGGTTGCAGGAGTGGTTGAGTCAGAACCGCACTGACTTGCAACTGCGAGAAAACATACGTCAGGCAGCAGAGGAGTGGCAGCCGCACCAAAAGCAACCAGGTCAACACACTTATCTGATCCATCAGGGGGGACGATTAGAAGATGCGGAGGTGTTGTGGAAGCACCCCAAATTTGTGCATCTCAATCAACTTGAGGAGGAATATGTTTTAGCTTGTGTCCAGTTGCGCGATCGCATCCGCAAGCAAGAGGAACAACGCAAACAGCGTCTGCTCATGGCGACTGCAAGCGCCGCTTTTGTCTTGGGTGGATTTGCCATCTTTGCTGGAAGTAAGTGGAGGGAAGCAGAAATGGAGCGAATTCAGGCTCTTCTACAATCCGCTGAGACTGGCTTGGTCACTCATCAAGCAATAGATGCAAGGATAGGCAGTTTACGAGCTGGGACACAACTCAAGCAGTCATTCTGGCAAAAACTGTGGCCGGATGCTCAGTTAAAGGATCAAGTGTTAGGTAAGTTGACCAGCACAGTTTATGCAGGACAGGAAGTTAACCGCTTACAAACTAATCTATCTTCGGTCGAGACTATGGCGTTTACCTCAGAAGGTCGGCTGGTTATTGCTGATAATCAAGGCACAATCAGCTTGGAAGATGCCAAAACCCAGAAGTGGGAAAATATCCCGATGGACAATTCTCTAAAAAAGACTGAGGAGAAATCCGATTCACTGTATTATCCTCACGTACAGCTTAGTCCCGATGGACAGAAGCTCGCCCTCATTGGTTATCCGGCAGGCAAAATTTACCTGTCGGATACCAAAACCAAGAAGCAGGAGGAACTCCCAGGGAGCGAGGCTAAGGGCTTCTCGGAACCGAGGTTCAGTGCAGATAGCCAGCTCCTGAGCGCCTCTAACGCGGAAGAAGGCTTTGCCTACCTGTGGAATACCAAAACCAAGAGGTTGCCGAACAAATTCAAATTCCCGCCTAATGATGAATCTAATAAATCCGGGTACCAGAACGCACAGTTCAGCCCAAATGGCCGGTTCTGGGTCATCACTCGAAATGACAACACTGTCGATGTGCTGGATTCCAAAACCAAGGAGCTGTACACACTCCCCCAAAAGGCTTCCAGCGTGCAGATCAGCCCGGATAGCCAGATATTGGCCGTCAAAGGGGAAAACAGCAACACCTTCCTCCTATGGAACACCGAAAATAGGGAATGGAGCGCAGAAATCAATTCATCAGGGAACACCGAGTTTGATAGCGTGAAATTCAGTCCAGATAGCCAGATCCTGGTCTTCAGGGAAGTAAACGGCACCATCTGGTTGCGGGACACCAAAGGCCAGACGTTGGATAAACTCCAAGGACAAGACAGCCTCAGCGGCATGGCGTTCAGCCGGGATCGTCAGCTTTTGGTCACCAGTGATGATAGAACCGTCCGTATGTGGGACATCTCTGGGCAGCCGTTGAAGGTAATCCGGACTGAGGGTTCACTTATTGGTGAGCTAGAATTCAGCCCAGATAGTCAGCGTCTAGCCGGTCAAACTTTTACGGATGAGCAGTCCGCCGCCCGCTTGTGGGATGATGCTCAAGGTAAAGATTTACCTTTACCCGAAGGGCTTCAAGGCAAGGTTAAGGGAGTAGCATTCAGCCCAGATAATCCCCCAGATGATCAGATATTAATCGCCACTACTACAAATACAAATGATGGCATCATCAGCTTGTGGAACAACAAAGGCAAGAAGCATTCGCTCAAACTCCAAGGGGATCAAGGCACCGTCCAACAGGTGGTATTCAGTCCGAATGGTCGGTACTTAGCTGTTCGTAGCACTGATACTAATGACGAAGACCGTACTATCAGCGTCTGGCTTGGGGACACTCAAGACAAGCAGTTGGTCAAACTCCAAGGGGATCGAGAGGAAATATCTAAAATAAAAACAATTGAAGCCATCAGCCCAGATGGTCAGCAGTTGACTGTTCGTAGCACTAACACTAACGATAATAGCCCCCCCATCGTCTGGTCTGCGGATACCAAAGGCCAGCAGTTGGTCAAAGCCTCGGATAAGGTGTATCGTATGGCGTTCAGTGGGGATGGTCAATTTCTAGTTGCTGTTGTAAATGAAGGCGACGGCATCATCCAGGTGTGGGACACTAAAGGTCGGCAATTAAAGCACAACTTTCCCAATAAAGGCAGAATATCAAGTGTGGCAATTAGCCGGGATGGTCAGCTTATAGCCACTGGAGGATTTGACAGCACTGTCCGCCTGTGGAGCATCACAGGTCAGGAGTTAGCCAAATTCCAGGGACATTCCGGCGTTGTTTATAGTGTAGCGTTCAGTCCAGATGGCGAGAAACTAGCTAGCAGTGGAGGGGACGGCACTGTTCGCCTGTATAAAATTAGACAAGAACTGGATGAACTTCTAGCAATGAACTGCGATCGGGTGCGCGGCTATCTGAAGGACTCCAGAGCAGATATCAGTGAGAGAGATCCCCAGCTTTGTGATGGTATTAGCACTGCTAGTAGTTCACCAAAAAAGTAGGGAGCGTTAGAGCAAAACGAGGACGCAACTCCGCTGTTGCGATCGCCCCCTAACAACCTGAAAGCGGCGCGGACTTTGACCGCGCCGCAGTTTACTTAGGTGCGATCGCTATTAACTCAATCCCTTCAAAACATTCAAGAGATTGGTGGCGATTGATGTTGCTGTTTGCAAGCTTTCTGCACTGTCAGCCGGAGCTTTTTGTACGGTATTGACAAATTGCTCTAATGATGAGATGAGTTGCGTCTGAACTTGCTTCAGGGCAGCTTCATCAGGCACTTGCTCTGGAGTTTCCTGAGCCGAACCCTGTGCCAGATTAGAAGGCAAATGCACAGTTTCAATCGTAGGGCGCTCGGCGATCGCATCTTTACTACTACTGACCACGAGGCGGACTGCGGGGTCGCCAATAATCGCATAGTTGCGGGCGTCATTGTTAGCCGTCCACATCCCAGCTAAACTCTGATTATTGGGAACCGCACCAAACTTAATCTCTTCTAGCTCAGAGCTGAGGTCGGAGGAGATTTCCGCATAGCGCTCATCAAAATACTCCACTGCCGATCCGACTGGATGACCTTCCAACAGGCGCTTCACGCTACTTTGAAAAACTGCTATCTGCCTGCGATCTGCACTAGAACCGCGAATATCTGAACTAGAGAAAGAACAACCCCACGCTCGATCGACATGACCGATGACAGCCAGGGCACCTCCCTTGGGATGGCTTAGGAGTTTCTGCGGCAAGCGGGCAAGAAACGGGTACGGCGCAATGTCTGGTCGTTCGGAAAGAAATTTAGAGTGACCGTCGAATTCATCCTTTTGGGGGCAACCAGCACCATAGCAGGCAAAGTGAAAAGCAATCATCCCTAACAGCCGTGCTTGTTCGCTAATATCATCCCCAGAAAAGTAAAAATCTTCCGGAATCGGTTTTCGTCCCCATTCACGACCCGGCCAGTCTTGGCACAGCAATGCGCCTTGGTGGGGTATCTGTCGCGGATCGCCGTTGGGAAAACCCATACCGTGACTGGCAGTGAACAGCAAACTAGGCGTTTCGCTGCCTCCTAGCAGATGTCCCAGACGCGCTTTGGTTGCTTCTTCTTTTATAATCGTTTTCACATCCCAGTTGGAATGTTCCTCAACAACCCATTCAGATAACGGCTGAATTAGGTCTTGAGTGCTGAGATTAGTGGCAGCATCTCCTGGGTTGCACACACCGAAAAAGGCAGCACTAGGGGATAGGGATAGATTGCTAGTTTCTGCTTCTACTACGCTGCGAGCGTACTGCGCGTACTCCTGTGGCGTATCAAAATAAATGCGACCTACAGCGTACTGAACGCTAAGCTGAGACTGAAACCGATAGGGAATTGTTACTGGATCTCCGACAATCATCAGGTAGTAAGGCATTTTATCTGGATCGGCAGGACCTGGCCCTACTCCCTGACGCGACAGAAACTTATTTTTTGACTCGTACTGATTTTTTGCTTTGTCGTAACGATAACCTTTAGCACCGCTATATTCCTGGTAGTAATGCTCGTGCTGCTGAGTTGCTTGGTTTTTGCGATGATCTAGCAGCTCGCTAAGTGCCTCTCGGATTGCCGGATCGGCATCGTAAGCGAAGATTACTCCCCAACCTGTTTCTGCGAGGTTTTTGGGGTCTACTCCCTCTATAGGAGCAAAGTCAGGCTCTTCTTTTTGTCGCTTTTTGAACTGGATATCTTCTAATTGTTCTGGATCGAATTCTTCACCTTGGGCAATCTTAGATACTTGCTCTGCGCTCAAAGGAGGTAGCAAATAATCGCCGCTTGCTCCATCAATTCCATTGAAGAATAGCAGGTCTTCAGACATCTCTTTGGTTCCTGGTTGGTTGGGCGAATAATAAGAATTTAATTTTTGAGCCAAACAGATAAAAACCCCAAAAACCTTTAAAACAGGGACTTTCTGAGTTTCTATCCGTTATCGCAGGCAAATAAATTTGGTCTAACCCTAGCGGTTACATGGGATAAGCTGCCGACCATACGGCATGAGCGACTTCCGGCTTGGCAATGTCGCAATGGGCACCACTGGTTGGTCCTCCCAGCTCTACGTTACAAATAAACTTGCCGCTTTCTAGGTTGTAGATTTTGCCCGGTTTAAAATCATAAGAGGCATCGCAGGGGAGCATATTCGTGTTTTCCGCTCCCAGGTCATCTCCGCCTAGACCAAAGCTGCCAATTCCGCCATATTTAGGCAATTGACCGGGGGCAAAGTCCACACTACTAAAGACAATCTTTCCAGCCAGGGGGTATATCTTGCCGACTGCATAGTCGAACTCAGATTGGGTCGTAACGATCGGACCTGCGACTTTACCTTGAGCGATGATTGAGTGAAAGTAACCAGGATGATTGCGTTCGTATGAAATCTTTGAACAGTAAGACCAGAGCGATACAGCCCCTTGTACCAACACCAAAGAATCCACTGGGCGGACTAACGTGCCCTTCCCTTGCGAACCGTTCAGGATGGCAGAGACAACAACGCATCCAAAGCTGTGACCCATCAGGTGGAACCTCACAGTTGGAGCAGCCTTCTCTTGAAGTGCTTTTAACAAGTTGAACCCGGCGCTTTCACCGATTTGGCGAGCGCGATCTTTCATTTTCCAATAAGACAGTAACCTCAGGGGGTTTAAAACCTTATCCAAGACCGAACTACTGTCGATGCTGAAACTTACTGGTTCATCTTTACTCGCTTCATAGATGGCTTCTGGATCGAAACCTTCCCAATCCGAACCTGGTGCCCCACCCTCACCTTCGCTACCCAAACCAGCCTCTTGGTTCAACACTTGGTAGGCGCTCAGTACCTCTGGCGGTAAGGTATCGGGTGCGCTGTCTTCCATCGCCGACCTGAGAATTATTTGTAGGGCTTGCCGCGCTTCCTCAGTGTTGGCAATGCGATCGGCATACTCATCGACTAACCGATCAACTGGATCTTCGTCGTTCACGTCAAAGGACACCGAAGAACTTGTCAATTCTTCATCACCCCAAGGCTTGCTGGGCCAGTGCAGTCCGATGAGTAAGGGACGAAATTCCGGTCGCGCCTGTTTGATTTTTTCAATATCAGCCGTTTGCCCTGCCATTGCGCCAATCCAGTCGTTGTACTGAGATCGCGCTGCGGGAACGTCACCCAACCACCCGTGGCTCATGATGAATACATCTGTGATTGGTTCGCTAGCCAGCGCTTCCAAGATTTTTTGGCTCATTAACCCGCCAGATTCATTGCGTTCTTTGCCTGTGGCATCAAAGGATAGCAGGTAATACTTTAAAGAAGTTCCGGCTACTGTTTCGATTGGCATCTATAAATTCCATTCATCAAATATTTCTATCCAAAGCTTGATGTCAATAGCCAAGAACGAACACCGCTTGTAAAAAAACTTTGCAAAGCCTTGCTCAGGTAGTACCTATTTCAGTTAGGGTCAGTTCACTGGGAAAGTGGTTTTTCAACTGACTGATAGTGCAGCTTGCCCCAAACCACCTCCGCTCAGGGCAGGTGACTCAGCAAGAACGTCGTATCGCTAACCTATGTCGTTAGTTTATGTCTGACACATATCCATATATTGCCCCCTTTTTAACCGGATTGGGGACTCGTAAATGTGGCATCAAAGCAGTGAATTGGTATTATTCAACAATTCAAGTTCTTGACGGTTATTGCTGAGGATTACTGGCTGAAGAAGCTCTACAGGGTTTGCCAGCCGAGTCAACAAAGTAGCAATTTCCAGCCCCAAAATTACTACTTAAAGGAGCCTGAGAATTTTCAGGAGCTTGAATGCATAATTTACCGAGATCCACAGTTCTCCCATCTTCAGTTTGTAGATAGCAAACCGGAATATCTATATTTGAAGCTGGCACGACTGGATAGGGAGAATCTGCCTGTAAAGGGAGGCTAAAAGCTATACCAGGAAACAATGAAATGAGAGCAGTAGATACGGTAGCTGTTAAATGGAAGCATCTGAACATTGGGTTTTCTTAAGTTTTAATGGTTGAGTTGATGGGTGAAATATTAGATTAAAAACGGCTAAAAAACTTTGGTCAATGGAAAATTGGAAATCACTCATTACTGTTGCCAATATTTCATAATTCAATTTAGATCGCCATACCTACTTAGCGGGATAAATGTCAATTTTTTAGAGAACGGGTTCGGCAAGCGATGCAATAGGAGCGATCGCTAACACGCCACGCTTTATAGCCGAACCAACCCAGTTTGCATCAAGGCTTGGGTGGTGATGCCTACACCCAGGAGGGCAATGACTAATGCACTTACGGCAGGCAAAATCCTCACAATCCGCATCTGAATCGGTAGCCGATCGAAGCAGCGCTTGCTGTAAACGAGTAGCAATCCCAACCCAGTTAGCACGCCTGCGAGTCCTAAACTAAATGTCAACACCAACATCAGTCCAAAGCCGATCCGTCCAAGTGCGATCGCGCTTAGCAGCAAAACCAAGGCTGAAGGACACGGCACCAAACCGCCTGAAATACCTAGGGCAAGCAGGTTACGCCAGGTAACGGGCGCTCCATCCGCACCTGGGGGTAAGTGCGAGTGGTTGTGGTGAGAATGTTCGCCGTGGTGATGAGGTTCGTGAGGGTGATGGTGGTGATGAGGTTGGTGGTGATGAGAATCGTCGTGGTGATGAGGTTGGTGGTGATGAGAATCGTCGTGGGTGTGATGACTGTGGGAATGGCGCTGGGAAGCTGAAAAGCTAAGATGCTGATGTGCAGTCGCTGATTTGTCGCTTTGATGACTCCGCAGGCGGTTGATGAACAAGTTGAGACCGATCGCCACCACCATCAAACCGGAGAGGACACTGAGCCAGGGATATAACTGATCGGGCAGGATGTACTGTGAGGCGAACTGCGCGATCGCACCCAAGGCAAACACTCCGGTAGTATGGGCGATTGTCGTTGCTAACCCTAAAAATAGGGCGTGTTTCGGGGTAGCATGAGAACCCACCAAGTAGGCTCCCACAATCGTCTTGCCGTGACCGGGAGAGAGGGCGTGCATGGCACCCCACGCAAACGAGCCAGCGATCGCAATCAGCAAGCTTCCCCCGTTAAGCCACGCCAACCCAGGCGGCATTAATGAAAATGTCTGGTTTTTGGGGCTGAAGATAAAGTTTTGCACCTGTCCGGAATGCAGAATCGTTGCAAGGCAAGTGGCGGTTGGCACTCCAGGCAGAAATAGATTGTAGTGGATCTGGAGTCCTTGAACCGGCTGAGACCAGTTGTAGGTGAGCTGTAAGCTGCTGTGGGTGCCCGTGGTAACTTTCAAGTTTGGCGGTAGGGCGCTGGTCTCTGATGCGTTAATGGTTAGGGTAGCTTTTTGCTTCTGGTTATCGCTGAGGCGGATGCGATCGCTTAAGAATGTCTGCAACTGAGTTTGATGAGTGCGGACTTCATCGGGTGACAGCTGACTATCCTGGTTGTCGTCTGCAAATGCCATCAACCCTGTAGGGAAGGTAAGTGTCATTTGAGTTTCAGTCTCGCCCACCATAATCTCAGCTACTGATAAATCAGCCCAGTGAGAGTAACTGGGGGTAGCAGCAGCGAACCAAAGTAATATCGCTCCCAAAAACGACAGCAGGCTCAGCGTGCCGTATCGACGCCACTTTGCGTTCATTGATTCACCTCGGTTGCAGAATTTGAGTTAAGTCTTTGCGATCGCTGTGTCTGTTCGTCAAAAGTCGGGTCAATTTCTTGAGCTTTTTGGAAATAAGCGATCGCCTCAGAGCGATTCCCCAGTGCTTGCTCAATCGTGCCCGCGCGAGCAAAAATTGCCGCGTCACGAGTGCCTCGCCCTAAAGCCTCACTAACAACTTGCTGAGCTTCCCGCCAGCGTTCCGAACGGCAAAGCGCCCAAGCTAGAGTATCCAGTGTCTCTGCATCGCGGCGGATAGCGACTTCTGCCTGCATTAGGGAAAACGCTTCAGCTAAGTCCTCGGAACGCCCTCGTTCCAGTAACAGGCGTGCCAGTTCGCGCCTATGTCCAAAGGAAGTGATATTTTGATGCTGGCGGATTAACGCTTCGGCTTTGTCCCATAACTCCTGAGCGCCTGACTGGTCGCCCTGCAAATGCTTCACCCGTGCCATGCCCTGCAAGGCAACGTGATCGAACACATTCTGGTAGGTTGGGGAAACGAAGACCTGGGAGTAATAACGCTCCGCGGCTCGATACTCTCCGAGTCGAGTCTCTAATTCTGCCAGATTGACTAATGCCAAGGGATATCGCGGCAGGATGCGTAAAACTTCCTGGTAAAGTTCTTTGGCAAGTTGATGGTTGCCTCGCTGGAAGTAAAACCGACCCAGCAACGTCCGCGTCCAAGCAGAACTACCTGTCTCGCCTGGTTCTTCAGCTGCTAGAGCATGCTGGAAATCTTGAATAGCTGCTGCATCTTGACCTTGTGCAACTTTTACCAAAGCCCTAAGTGTCAAGGAGCCTAACGTGGGGATTTTATCTACTAAAGCATTGGCGACGCGGTTGGCTTCATCCACCTTGCCCATTGCCAAGTTTGACGTAACCAGCAGCGAGAGTGCATCTTCATTTCCAGACTCGGCTTGCAGTACCTGTTTTGCCAAGCGAATCGCTTCTGTGAAGTCATGTTTCGCTTCCGCAATCCGAGCCAGCACCAGAATGGCACCTTGATTATCAAAGGATAAATTAGCGAGCGATCGCTTTGCCGACTGCTCTGCCATGAGATACCAATTTGCATCTCCCGTCGCACGAGCCATCTTTAAATAGGCTTTGGCTAAGGAGGTTCGATCCAGTCCGTCCCCTGGATTTCGCCGAATCCGTTCTTGATAAAAAGCAATTTCCCGTCCCAAAGCAGTGGTGATATTGTCTGAGGGTGATTGGGAAAAGGGATAACGATAAGGAGCGTCGAGTTCAGCACTGGGATTCCACAAACGCCAGCCTCCCAAAACTCCGGCAATCGGTAGCGCCACTAAGAACGGTATCCACCAACGCTTCAGCACAAGACGCCCACTCAACCCACCTTTCAAGTTTTCGGATTTGTAATACTCAGCACGTTTCATGCTTCTGTCTCTAAGCTCGGTTAACCTCTCCCCCAACCCATCCCTTAGTAGGGGACGGGTTTTCAGTGATTCCCCCTCCCCCGTAAAAAAGATTGATTGGGCTTCCCTCTCCTCTTGGGAGAGGGTTAGGGAGAGGTGAGAAGGAGGTTAGATTTTCATCACTGATAATGTACGCAGTTCATCACTCCTGACCTAGTTGGGGAGAGCCAAATAGGGGAATGCGGGTTGTAACGGCTTGTGTCCTTGTGCTGGATTACCCGGTGCGCCGTCGTAGGACACGTTATCACTCGTAACTTTCCCCTCGGTGACGACGCTTAAGGTAATGTCGATGACATCATCTTTTATCAAGCGACCCCGAATCGGGCTACCTTTGGCATTCAGGGCGTTGGCGTATCCGCTGGGTCCCCTAGTGTCGATTCGCATCACGTCTGGTAGAAAGGCACCCAACAAGGCGTTCGCTCGTTGCTCGGTATTCCCAAAAGCTAGCAGCGTCTTTTTCGCTTCTCCGACGATTGGCCCTGCGATATTCGCAGCCGGTTGTTGACCCGCCAAAGCAGCAGCTTCAAAACCAGGACTGACGGTGTTTAGGGCGTTCAGGAAGTCGTTTGTGACGACTAGACCCTCGTTGATCGCCGGTCGAGCTAGTCGCTCAAACTGAGTAAATTTGCCGTTTGCTCCGGGCACTGAAATTGTTTCCCAGACATCAAAAGTGGTTGCGGAGGTCGAGCCTTGTAAGAATTTAATCGGTACTCGGACTGCGATCGCGTTGACGTTGTATCCTTTGGTAAAATCAATAGCTTGTTCGGGTGGACGGAACCCAGAAACTGCGGGACCGATGCCAAGAAAAGCAGCGCGAACCCGGAAATATTGCTCAACGTCGAAGAAGAATGGATCTTCCCGCAGTCCAGCAAATACGGCTAAGTTAGCGCCACCGCCGGATACCTGATTAACAATTGGCGGCGCACTGGGGTTAGGATTTAGCGGCGTGGTGCGGAGGTTCTTGGTTTGGAGAACAATTGCACCGTCCCGGATGGCGGTCATCGTAATGGTTTGTTGGCGATTTGCATCCGGTGGGCTAAAGGTGAATTGCAGAACCACGTCTTCCTTACCCGTGGGAGTGGCGTCATTATTCCCCACCCGCGACACTTTGAACTCGTACTTCGCTCTGGTACTAAAGTAATACTGCTGACGCGCTAGCGATCGCGGGTTCGTATTCATAATCAAGACCAGGTCGTTTTGAGACGCATTCGGGTTCTGATCTTTTTCCCGGAATACAAACAGGTCAGTTAAATTAAGATTACGTCCCTTAGCATCTACCTCACCATCATCATGGTCAGAAGCTTTGAGATAGAGAGGTGTCATCCCAGCGAACAAAGCTAATCCTATAACAAGTACGCCCAATCCGATTGGGTTTCTTAAACCAAAGCGACGCGAAGGTTTTTTACGGGAAGTCGCAATTTTGTTGAGAGGAGCCGCAGTTTCTTTCACAGGAACACAAGTTTTTTGCTTCATTTCAGTTTTTCCTAAAGATGTATCCATTCAGTCACTGCTTGGTGCGGAATGGGAATGTTGAGGTTCTTTTGAATCGCTTGGATTAAAAGAAGTACGACTCAGAGCTGTTTATGGATTCTTCCGAAAGTTAAAAATTGATTTTTAACTTGTTTGGCGATTTCATTTCCACTAGATATTCGCTTTTTCCCTAACCTCTGCATTGAGGAAATCGCAATTATCAAAAATACAGGGATAAAACAAATTACTGTTGTTTTATTGGCGTCCCACGAATAAAGGCGCGATTGCACCTTTCCTCAATAACCAACTAGAGAATGCTGGAAACTCAGTTAGTGAATTTTTGCTTCTTTCTGTTGTTTTTTAGCTGAGAAACTGCGCCTAAAGTACCCAAAGCTAAAATGCCTAATGTTGCAGACGGTTCGGGAATGCTTGCAGTGCTACTTTCAGCGCTAGTTGTAACTCCGGTTAGCGCGATCGCGTAGCGTCCACTGGTAGCGCTTGTACCTGTAAAGCCGCTCAAGGAAAGATTTCCACCCGAACCCGTCGGTTCTAAAACTCCATCTGCTCCAGCCGAGAAAATTTTCCCAGATGCACTTACAGGATCGTAACCAGAGCTGGCAATGGCTAAATAGTAAATACCAGATTCAGTAGGAGAAAAACCACCTGATGATAGAACTGATTGTGAATTTAAGCCGGGGATATCGTCATTTCCATACATGCCCTTACCAGCCGCATCAAACAAGAATAACTGCGGATCTTCAAGCAGCTCTGTCGGGGCACCTAAAACATTATCAACTGGTAGTCCTACTATCGTATCCAGGCTAAGTGTTGTCGCCGAGAATGTCTGTCCTCCTGTCAGAAAAACTTGGAATAAGTCAGCATCATTATTAGAAAGTGCCCCAGTAATAAACTCTAGTATTTGCGACCCTGATGGGATAATTTTGGCTGTATTTAGAGTCTTCCCAGCATCACTTTTCTCTGTGAAGGTGGCAGCTTGGGCATGAGCTGATGATAACCCTGTAACCAGTACCGATATTGCTGCTATCTGCGCTAGTTTTTTCATTGGCGACTTCTACCTCAGTGGAATCGGAAGGATTCCCTTTTTGATTTTTTTGACTAAAAGAAATACGGCGGTGAATTGGTTATGGATTGTTTTGCAGCTCTATGTATGTCTTGAGATAGAGAAGAAAACTAGAAGCGCAAGTCAAAGAAAAGCAAAATCCAGCAGGCACTTCTCGCTCTTGGTTCCGAAAAACGCCTTGGAATTCCTGTTGAGCCTGTCTACTTGACTCATCCATAAAATCGTTTTAAAAATCTATCTTGGGAAAGATGAAAAAAAAGATTGGGCAGCAAGATTGGTGGAATCCTGGGAAGCAATCTGCCAAATTGAAGAGAAAGCGATCGCAAGTGCAAAAATTACAAGAGGGCTGAGTCAATGAGTGAAATAGCGCCGACCCAGACTAAAGCTTCATCAACACCAGTTCCCACTTCCACGTCCGCACAGCCTGAGTTTTTGCGATCGCGTCCTTTCGCGGACAATAGCGCAGCCGCACCATCCAACGCCACAGCAGCCCAAGCGACATCCGAACCGCCCCCGGACTGGCAAACCCAGCTAGAAAGAGCTTCTCGGTATGGCTTTGACTTCAATCAGGTGAAGATATCTGGCGCTCCACCGCCCTTTGTGCAGCGGAAACTCGTCATCGGCACTCCCAGCAATGAATACGAGCAAGAAGCCAATCCAATGGCAGAACAGGTGATGGCAATGCCGGAAACTGCCAATCCTCAGTTACAAAGGAAACTTTTTGGGAATGCGATCGCCCAAAACATTCAGCGTTCTTCTCACACAGCAGCGGTGTTTCCTGAATCCAACCTCTTCACCAAAAGAATTACCCCAATTGTGCAATGCCAAACCAAGGAAGCAGGGTGGGTGAGACCCAACCCCTTACTCGCCAGAATGGCCTCGGTCATCCAACAGGAAGCGTCAGCAGAAGAGGAAGTGCTAGAGCAAATAAAGCCAGCGGCTACCTCAATTACGTCGAGCCTCCAACGGAAAGCTTCTGAGGCAAAAGAGAAGCCGCTACAACAGATGAAGCCTCTGGCAGCTTCTTCAGTCATTCCGGTGATCCAACGCCAGCCTCAGAACAAGGATGACTCTAAATCCTTCTTTGGACACGCAGGTGACTTCTTTAGTGGACTATACGAGGGCGGAAAGGACACTGTAACTGGTATCGGCTCAATGGCAAAAGGAGCATGGAATTTGACTGGCGGTTGGCTAACTAACCCGGCAGCCTCTCAAGGCACGTGGAATCATCTCAAGTCAACAACTCAAGCAGTGGTCAATAATCCGTCGCTCGTCTGGGAGGGGATTAAAGCTCCCTATGTCGAAGCTTGGGAAAATGGTCGTCCAGGAGAGGCTATTGGTCGGGGAACTTTTGAAGCCATCTCCATGTTGGTTGGAACTAAAGGTGTAGATAAGCTTGCCAAGGGAAGCAAGGCTGCAAAAGCTGCAAATGTGGCAGACAAGGTTGGCGATGTCGGTAAAGTTACGGACAAAGTGGAAGATTTAGGCAAGGTCGGCGATAAGGTCGATGATGCAGCGAGGGTATCAACGGAAGTTGGCGATGCGGCGAAGGTAGTTGAGGCTCCCATATTTGAAGAAGGAGCGCATACCCAGCTTTCGCAACCAGGCGGACTAATGGCAACTGAAGGAAAACAAATTCCTGTACCTATGAAGAACGGTCAGTATGGTCCTGAGGCACTCGGACCTAAAGCTCACCCTCTGAAAGAACATGGTCCGGGGAAGGATCTGGCTGAAGTGGAAAAAAGGCTTCATGATAACCCAAACATGAAGCAGGCAACAAAGTTTACAGACCGCGCCACGATGGAAACGGCAATTGGCAAAACTATCGATGCTAAGAAAGCCGAAATCGAAGCTTGGCTGAAAACAAATCCACCTGCGGGAGTCAATAAGTCATTTGACCACTCTCCCGGATTGGGAAATTTAGGTCAGGGGTATTATCGCTCTCCTACAGGTACAGTAGAAGCAATACCAACTGAGTTACATAATGTCAGGGTTGTTCTCAAGTCAGATGGTAAGGGTGGTTATGTTATTCAGACAGCGTTTCCTCAGTAAAAAAGTGCAGCAGACATGAGTTGGCAAATAACTTTAAAAGACATTCTTAGTGGATATTTTTCAGATCAGTCAGTTGAAGAGGGTGTCACAGAGATGATTTTTGTAACTGCCCACAATCCTGACTATCATCAGTCATATTTTTCAGCGATAAAAGTAGGAATGGAAGCAGCATCGCGGGGAGAAACTGAGGTGTTTGATATTGTCAGTTCTGAATGCTATGTAAAAGATATTGCGGATGTGCAGAAATTTCTAGAAAAACTCTGTAGTGAGTATATGGCTCAGTATGAAGCGGCAACTAGCGACAATGTCTCTGAACCTACAAACTGACAATGAATATATTGGTAGTTAGAATGTAAAAACGCTCGCATTGATAAGCTTTGTCATCGTACTTTTCTTCACACTCAAGAACAGCCAGACGCTTTAGTTCTGACGTAAAGGTTCCGCTGCAAACCATCCGCGAGATCGAGAGAGCTATCTCAGCCATCTGATAGCAGGATGGCAAGGGCAGCACGGTCAAAGACTTCACTATAGCGATCGCCCCTGCTATCAGAGAGTCGTGGGATGTCAGATGGATAATTGTTACAGTGGTTAAAATCTGGTGTAACTATCGTCGCGTACTCTCATTTTGTCCCGTAAAAAATCCCGCAATCAAATCCAAAGCAGCCAAAAGGCGCATCCCCTCAAGCGTCTGATTGACTATGGACGCAACTATCGTGCCCAAATTTGGCAGGCGACAGTTTGCTCAATTCTCAATAAAATCTTTGACTTAGCCCCACCCGCCTTGATCGGTGCAGCGGTGGATGTGGTGGTGAAGCAACAAGACTCAGCGATCGCTCAATTTGGCGTCAAAGATATTTTTTGGCAACTCCTGATCCTCAGCTTCCTCAGCTTCATCATCTGGGGGCTGGAGTCTATCTTTGAGTACGCCTATGCCCTGCTTTGGCGCAATCTAGCCCAGGATATTGAACACGACTTGCGCCTCAATGCCTACAGCCATATCCAAGAACTGGAACTGGCTTATTTTGAAGAGCGCAGCACTGGCGGTTTGATGTCTATCCTAAATGACGATATCAATCAGCTGGAACGCTTTTTGGATCGAGGCGCGAATGAAATCCTCCAAGTAGCGACAACGGTTGTAATTATTGGTGGTGCCTTCTTTATTCTGGCTCCCAGCGTGGCTTGGATGGCGATGCTGCCAATGCCGTTTGTGCTGTGGGGTTCGATTGTCTTTCAGCATCGCCTTGCCCCCCGCTATGCTGAGATTCGGGAAAAAGTCAGTCTGCTCAACAGTCGCCTCTCGAATAATTTGAGCGGAATGACGACGATTAAAAGCTTTGTCACGGAAGACTATGAAGCGAGCAGGATGGCAGTCGAAAGTGAGGCTTATCGACAAAGTAACCGGAGAGCGATCGCCCTCTCGTCTGCTTTTGTCCCTTTGATTCGCATCATTATTTTAGTCGGATTCACGGCAACACTGTTAATCGGCGGGATGGACGCCGCTGCTGGTAGATTGTCTGTGGGCACTTACAGTGTATTGGTATTTCTAACCCAGCGGTTGCTCTGGCCTTTGACGAGATTGGGAGAAACGCTCGATCAATATCAACGGGCAATGGCTTCTACAAATCGGGTGATGAATCTGCTGGATACACCGATTGCGATTCATTCGGGACACATTTCCTTACCCGTCGCTTCAGTGCGGGGTGAAATGGAATTAAAAGATGTCACTTTTGCCTACAATGGGCGAAATCCAGTCATTCAAAATCTCTCTTTACACATTCCCGCAGGTAAAACAATCGCCATTGTCGGTTCTACTGGATCGGGCAAGAGTACCTTAGTGAAACTGTTGCTGAGGTTGTATGAAATTCAGTCTGGAACCATTACACTCGATGGGATTGATTTACGCGATTTGAAGTTAAGAGATTTGCGTTCCTGTATTGGTTTAGTCAGTCAGGATGTCTTCTTATTTCACGGCACGGTGAAAGAAAATATCGCCTACGGCAGTCCTGATGCGACTGAAGCTGAGGTAATAGAAGCAGCTAAAATTGCTGAGGCTCAAGACTTTATCATGCAACTTCCCCAAGGCTACGACACGATTGTGGGTGAGCGGGGACAAAAGTTGTCAGGTGGGCAAAGACAGCGGATTGCGATCGCGCGTGCCGTTTTGAAAGATCCGCCGATTCTGATTCTGGATGAAGCCACCTCCGCCGTAGACAATGAGACAGAAGCAGCCATTCAGCGATCGCTAGAACGAATTACCGTCAATCGCACCACGATAGCGATCGCTCATCGCCTCTCCACCGTCCGGAATGCTGATTGTATCTATGTGATGGAACAAGGCTTCTTAGTAGAGCAAGGACGACACGAACAACTATTAGAAGACCAAGGAATTTATGCCAGCCTTTGGAAAGTGCAGACAGGGATCAAAAACGGCAAAAATTAGCAATTAGATTTAAAATAAATGGCACTAAATTAAGCTGTCTGCTGGGTTTCACTATCGTTCAACCCAACGCTCTACAGCGGTTGCTAAACATCCAAAACTCGGATGAGCCGCCGGTGCTAATTAAACCTAGCACCGAGACTTTTTAGGTTTCTGCGCTGCTGCTCCGTTAACCCAATTCCTTTTCCAAAATTGCAATCTTCTACCACCGCACCTGACCATATTGTCTCATTAAGAGTTGCACCCCTCAAATCCGCATTTCTCAAATCTGCTCCAGTGAAATTGGCAAATAAAAGGTCGGCTTCTAATAAACTGCTTCCCCTCAAATTTGCCCCCAATAAATTACCCCGGATAAAGTTAACGCCATCTAACTTCAAGTTAGATAAATCCGCTCCCCTAAGATTCGGGAACTTCACGCGACTTGTATCTCTAAAAAAATGCATTACGCAAGCTACATTTGCTTCTGTTAATGGCATTTTAGTTAAAAAATCAGCATAACGCGCTATCCCCAAGTCTTTGAGACTCTGCAAACGTTTTTGGGGATTTTGTGCCAGAAATTGAGTGCAAATAAAAAGAAGGTCTTGCGTTGGGGAGTTCAGCATGGCTTCAGATAAAGGAATCTTAAAATTAAACATCTCTGACTTTAGGCAGACAGTTCCACTAACTTTAGGATGATTCCAGAAAAGAAATTTTCCTTCTCACGGTATAAGATGCAGCGGATTCCTCGTGCAAAAATTAGAAATATGAACACACTTGAACGTCTCGAAAATCTCAACCACATCCGCAGACTTAGCCGCCTGATGGATAATGCAATCCGAATCCCAGGCATCGGCTTTCGTATTGGTTTAGACCCAATTATTGGTCTGATTCCAGGTGCCGGAGATATCATCAGCACCGGGTTTTCGGCTTACATCATCTATTTAGCCGCCCGCTTCGGCTTACCGCGTGAAATCCTACAAAAGATGATATTTAATATTGCCTTAGAAGCCACAGTCGGCTCGGTGCCTTTGGTGGGAGACTTGTTCGATGCATACTACAAGTCAAATATCCGTAACTTGGCGCTTTTAGAGCAACATCTTCAGGTAGCTGAACCCGAACTGAATGAAGTTACCCCTCTTCAGACTGTAACGAGCATCAATTGATAGTAACGAAGCCGGAAGGAAGCGCTTCCTTCCGGCTAAAAAGCCATTTAGACTATCGTTCAATCTTGACAGAAAGAATTTTGTCTCCCTGACGAATCGCATTGACTACATTCATGTCTTCAGTTTTACCAAAAACTGTGTGTTGTCCGTCTAAATGGGGTTGAGGAGCGTGACAGATAAAGAATTGACTTCCACCCGTATTGCGCCCCGCATGAGCCATTGATAAACTTCCTGCCTGATGCTTATTGGGGTTAATTTCACAGTTGATTTTGTAACCTGGACCACCTGTTCCCGTTCCCTGCGGACAGCCGCCCTGAATCATAAAGTTAGGGATGACTCGGTGGAAATTAAGACCGTCGTAAAACCCTTTTTCAGATAAGTCAACAAAATTTTTCACCGTGTTCGGTGCATCTTTGTCAAACAGCTCCAAATTGATTGTGCCTTTGTCGGTTTCCATAATCGCGCGAGTCATAGTTTCTCCTTTTCTAATCCCTTCGGATGATTGATTGATGTGGCTAGGAATATGCCACAAACAAACTATAGTAGAACAAAAACACTCTATCTTTACTTTATCTAATTTTAAAACTGTAATCCTTTGACGCTGCTACAGATTTACTGTTCTGACGCATCTAGCTCGAAGCATATAGCACAAGTGGTACGCTCTATGCGAGCGTCACCTAGCCATCAAAAGCTTTTGTATAATAAGTTTATTTATCACCTGCTTAGGTAGCTTAGGGTCATGGTAGGCACTGGAACCAAGCTCACACTACAAGACTTTCTGGCTTTGCCAGAAGGGGATGTAATCTATGAATTTATAGATGGTCAGGTAGTGCCTAAAGTGTCTCCAAAATACTTTCATTCAACTGTACAGTTTGCTTTGATGGTTCTGATTCGTGCCTGGTGCAAAGGGCGTGGACGAGTTGTTCAAGAGTGGGCGGTGCTGTTGAAACGGAATGGTCAGGATTGGGCACCTGTACCTGATGTAACGTACATCTCTTATGAACGGCTACCCGCTAGTGGGAAGCGTAACGAAGCCTGTCCTGTGGCTCCTGAACTGGCAATTGAGATTATTTCCCCAGACCAAACTTTAAAAGAATTTGAAGACAAGGCTAAGGACTACTTTGATACTGGTGTGTTACGAGTTTGGATTGTAGATCCTGAAGCCATAAGTATTAGAGTCTTTTCTCCAGATAAAACAAGTCAACTCTACACTGATAGCGCACCAATTATAGATTCATTATTTCCTGGATTGGAAATCACACCAAAACAGGTTTTTGAAGAAGCAGAAGTACTTTAATTTTAAGTAGCGATCGCTAAACTAAGAAATATTGCTTATTTCGGGCTTTGCCACCAGTTTTTTAAATAGCGCTGAAGCTGCCTCAATACTTTGGTTATCCTCTAAAAATCTGAAAGCAGAAGCAGCTAAATAAGACGGATTTTGCTCAAAAGCAATCCAACGCCGTCGCAAAGCCTCAGCCGCCGCGCCAGTCGTATTCGATCCAGCAAAAATATCGAGGACTGTATCTCCTGGATCGGTGAGGAAGTTAATAAAAAACCTCGGCAGTTTTTGCGGAAACCGCGCCGGATGTGCAGCAATTCCAACGGCTTTGCAAAGTTGAATGTATCGAGAATTGCTTTCACTATTAGGAATTTGCAACAAGTTGGAGGGAATGGCACCGCCGTTATTAGTAGCAAAACCCGATCCAATATCGTGACCTGAAGGACGTGCTTTGGGTTTATAGTATTTTTCAGGATTCTCGTGTAGCTTTTTCATTCGTTCCGAATAAGGAACAAGTACGTTACTCACATTCGCTTTAGGATAGTCAGTTTTTGACAACCACCAGACAGTATTGACAGAATCCTTCGCGCGGATCTTACGTTTATTCACCCATTCAATCGGCGAAGGTAACTTAGAAGGGTTGTGCCAAAAAAACTCCTCAGCTAAGCGAAAATCTAGCTGATCGCAGAGTTTAATTAAAATCCGGTAATTGTAGAGCGATCGCACTGGACGTTTACTTTGATAAGCACCACCCAGATCGATGACAAAACTTCCCTGCGGTGATAATACGCGATGCACTTTTCGACAGAAGGCAAATAGCCAATCGATATAGGCTTCTTGCTCAACATTTCCATAACTTTTTTCGCGTAGCAAAGCAAATGGAGGAGAGGTCATTACTAGATCGATTGAGTCAGATTCAAGGCAGTCTAGCAATTCAAGCGAATCACCAATATAGGCAGCGCCGTAATTTGTAGCGTACAAAGGTTTCTTTAGATTCATCGCTGCCATTTTTCACGAATACTTTCAAAACAAATTGTATAATTAAATCAATTATCAGCAAATACAAGCTCTTTATAGCTTGTATTACGTTATAAATAACATAGGCGTAAAGTAAGAGGTCACAATATGAACAGAGATAATCCAAAAAAGGGAAATAATCAGGAGAAAAATATTGCCTCTCCTTCACCTAGCGAACCAAAACAGGTTCCTCACACGATTGATATAGATGGGAAGCGTCCAATCGCGCCAGATAATATTCAGATTGAAGACACTCTTGACGTAGATGGACACCGACCGATTACCTCTAGTAATCTTCAGTTTGAGGACACCCTTGACGTAGATGGACACCGACCGATTGATCCAAGCGATATTCAGGTTCGTGAAACCGTGGACATTGATGGAAAGCGCCCAATTACTTCAAATGATTTTCAAGTTCAGGGCACTGTTGACGTAGATGGGCACCGTCCAATTGGCTCTAGCAATCTTCGGATTGATGAGACAATGCATATAGCTGGAAACCGCCCAGTTGCTTCAAATAATCCGGACGATCTTGATATTACAAACGATTACATGGATTAGCCTTTATAGGCTTCTTTTTACCCTTTTCATCTACCGTGCTGCATTAAAAGCCATCTGCCAGAAATCCTGCTCTAATTCAGCCACCTTTAAAAAGGCTTCTTCGGCTTGATGCTGAACGGTTTCTGACGCAGTTTGCAGCACTTCATCTGCTTGCTGTTCCAAGAGTTTTACATATTCCGTAAAACCTGGATTTCCCCAGCGGTCGGCAAACTCAGCATAGGGATCTGGCATGACTCCTGGTAATTGCCAACCTTGATTGTAAGCAAGCTCAATTGCCCATAGTGCTGTCGCTTGAACTGGGTGTGGCATTGCCGAAAGACTGTGCATATAATCACAGTATTTTGTGCAAGTTGGTTGTTTTTGGGTATTGAGATTCAATTGTCGTTGAGAGGCTTTTGCTTTGAACCAGTTGAGTTCCTCTTTCAGTGCGACTAATCCACTCAGAATGACATCAAAATGAGCGGGCGGCGCAACTGCCAAAATTTGTGCCACCATCCGTGTGAACTCTACTACAAAAAGATAATCTTGTACCAGCCAGGTGTTAAATTGCTGCGGCTGAATGGTTCCTAATTTGCACTGCACTAGGAAAGGATGCACCGTTGCTTGGTGCCAAACTTGAGTATGTTTTTGAAGAAGTTGTTGACAGCTTAAGGTCATCTCTATTTTAGATTGTGGATTCGCAGTTTATTGAGATATTGAGTATTAATACTTAATTTTAGTAGGTTTTAGCGATCGCCTTTTTGTTTAATTTCTTAACTTTAGACCGAGCTAATTTTCAGACTTTAGAGAGAGTTATTCTCCACGGTTTTTTATCCACATTGAGTATAGAGCGTTAACGATACAACGTTACAAAACTATAAGCAAAAGTGTACTTACAACGCAACCTCTCATAGAGGTAATCTTTCGACTTTGAAGGCGTAAATACCATGTTTCAAAGTGTAAAAATGATGCTGGATTTGTCCAGCACACAATTTTGTCTTGCCAAAGTTCCAGTGGCTCCGAGTGGGATTCAAGCCGCGAATACCCCCATAAAAGAGGCAACACTTGTTTTTTCAAGCCCACAGTTTTTTGTTGCCTTGATTGCCGGAGTATTAATGGCGTTTGCTTTCCAATTTTTGTTAACCAATTTCTCAATTGCTGCTGGGATTTCATCCGCAGAGAATCCCTTAGATGCGGATGATGATGATACAGAGACTTGGGGCGAAAAAGTTCGTAGCATTGAATCTAAGGTAGGAATTTGGACATTATTGACGGTCAATATTGCCATATTCATTGCTTGTTTTCTGGCGGTGAAGCTGACTCTGATTAGCAGCGTCATTTTGGGTGCAATCACTGGCGTCGTGATTTGGTCAGCTTATTTTTTGCTGCTCCTTTGGGTGAGTTCTACGGCGGTGGGTTCCTTAGTTGGTTCGGTCGTGAACACTGCGGGTTCAGGGATGCAAGGGGTGATGGCTACAGCCAGCACTGCGCTTGGTGGGAGTGCGATAAATAGGCAGATTGTTTCTACTGCTGAAGCATCCGCCGCCGCCGTTCGCCGGGAATTGAGTTCGTCTCTCGATCCGGATAGCTTGCGAGAAACAATTAAGGATTACTTTACAGATTTGCAACTGCCAAAGCTAGACATCAATAAGGTTCGCAGCGACGTAGAAAAGTTACTTAGCGATGTTGATGTGAAATCTATTGCGGGGAATGACGTTTTACACAATGTCAATCGCCAGACTTTTGTGGATTTAGTGAGTAGCCGTAGTGATTTCTCTAAGCAGGATGTTAATCGGATTGCGGAGCAATTGGAAGTTGTTTGGCAGAAGGTATTAGGTCAACAACAGCCAACACAAACAGATCCGCAGGTTGAATTACTCAACTTTCTGAAACAAGCCGCTCCAGAGGAGTTGAAATCTAATGAGCTTTCTGCCAAGCTTTCTCAACTTGTTGGAGTTGGACAAGGCAAATCAGAGCGCAGTCATGGCAATGGCTTGATGGAACACTCCATGCAGTTGGGTGTAACTGCGTTACTGGGAGAAGTCATGAAGCGAACGGATCTCTCCGATTTAGATGTGGAAAAAATTTCCAGCCAGTTGCAACATTTGAAAGAGCAAGCAACTGAACAAGCTAAAACGGTTGGGACAAAAGTTGCCGATAAGGTGCCTGCGCCATCTTTTAGCACGATTAAGGCAGATGTAGAAAACTACCTGCTAAATTCCAAACCTTGGCACTTGAACCGAGAAACGATTAAGCAGGAATTTAGAGAAGTTATTTACGATTCGGACGCAGCTCCTGGAAAAGTTCGGCAGCAGATCGAGCAATTGAATCGGGACTATTTTGTGAGGGTGCTGGAAGCACGGGGTACTTTCACCTCGGAGCAAGTCGCGGATATTGCCGAGCAGATGGATAGTATTCGGCAGGAAGTTTTTGAAACCGTCCAGGGTGCGGAATCTCAAGAACAGTCGCAAGACCTTCGCGATCGCGTCGAACATTATCTGCACTCGACGGGGAAGGAAGAACTAAACCCAGAAGGCATTGAGCGCGATTTCAAAGCACTTCTAGAAGATCCGGATGCTGGAATTGATGCTTTAAGCGATCGCTTATCGCAATTTGACCGCGATACTTTAGTACAACTCCTCTCTCAACGGGAAGACTTGAGTCAAGAGGAAGCCGATCAACTCATCGGTCAGTTGGAAAGTACGCGCGATCGCGTCTTGTCTCAAGCGCAAGAATTGCAAGACCGCGCCAAATCTGAAGCGGAAGGGCTGTGGCAAAGGGTAGAATCCTATCTGCGCGAGACTCACAAAGAAGAACTGAATCCTGAAGACATCAAGCGAGAGTTGCAAACGCTTCTCAATGACCCTCAGGCAGGACTTGCCGCACTCCGGACGCGACTTTCTCACTTTGACCGCGATACGCTGGTGCAATTGCTCAAGGGACGGGGCGATTTGAGCGAAGAACAGATCGATGGAACAATCCATCAGATCGAATCAGTGCGAGAGACTATTCTGCACGCACCGCAACAATTAGCCGGTCAAGCGAAGGATCGCTACGACCAAGTGACGAACCAGATTGCTGAGTATCTGCGAAACACCAACCTGGAAGAACTCAATCCGCAAGGCATCCAGCAGGATTTGGCAAAACTCCTGAATGACCCGAAAGAGGGAAGTTTGGCCCTGAGAGAACGGCTGTCTCACGTCGATCGGGAAACCTTGGTGAAGCTGTTGAGTCAACGAGAAGACTTGAGCGAAGAGCAAGTCAATCGGGCAATCGATCGGGTGCAAGAGGCGATTCACAGCATTGTCAAAGCCCCGCGCCGCTTGGCAACCCGTGCCAGAGACACGGTTCGGAATTTCCAAACCGATTTGGAAGATTACCTGCGGAACACTGACAAAGAAGAACTCAACCCGGAAGGCATCAAACGCGAGTTGCAATTAATGCTCAACGATCCACAAGCCGGGTGGAAGAATATTCGCGATCGCTTCTCTCATTTCGACCGTTCCACCTTTGTTTCACTCCTATCGCAACGGGAGGATATCTCAGAGGAGGAAGCTAACCGGATTGTCGATCAAATTGAATCGGTTCGCCATCAGTTTGTCGAACAAGCGCAGAATGCCCAGCATAAAGTGCAATCGGTGCTTGACGGAGTTTTTGGCAAGATTCGCAATTACTTCAACTCCCTGGAGCGTCCAGAACTCAATTACGAGGGTATTAAGCGCGACTTCCGGAAACTCTTTGACGATCCGCAAGCTGGATTTGACGCGATGCGCGATCGCCTCTCGCAATTTGACCGGGACACTTTGGTGGCTCTGTTGAGTTCTCGCGAGGATATTTCCCAAGCGGATGCCAACCGACTCATCGACCAGATTGAAGGGGTGCGCGAGAGTACGATCCAACGCGCTGAACGCTTCCAGCAGGAAACGAAACGACGCATCAAAGACCTCAAGCGCAAAGCGAAGCAGCAAGCGGAGGAAACCCGAAAATCTGCTGCAACCGCTGCCTGGTGGCTCTTTGGAACCGCGCTAACTTCTGTCGCCACCGCAGCGATCGCTGGAGTCGTCGCTGTATCCGGTTTCGCTTTCTTTAGCTAAAGCTTTAACGATTTCCAAGCAAATTAAGCCTCCTTTTCAGGAGGCTTTTTCTTATATTTTGCATCCGGCTCAATACTTTCTCTGGAAAAGCTTGAGATTTCCCAAGTCATCGCCGCCGGTTTGTTCGATTGATCAAACCGAGAGCGGCTGCCAAGAGAGCTGAGCCGATAATTGACCAGATAATCGGGAAGGATTTCCCTCCAATATTGAGGGCAAATATCACCGGAAGATTAAACTCTTTGGCTACCCACAATCCAATGTATGCACCGATAATCCCGACAATTATCGAGAGTAGACAGCCCCCTGCCGAGTAACCCACTAACGCTTGCCCAGTGCCGCCGCAGAATGCAGCAATGACCAACAATACCAGAAACTCGATCGGCGTCATTGTTCCTCCAGTACAGGAGTGATGGAACTGCTAATAGGTTCGCACAACTCGGTGCTTTTTCAGGAAAGTTGTGAATTCAGAGCGATCGCTCTCTAAAATCTCATTCATGGCTTGCTCCGACTCCAGCCAACCGGCAACTTCCAGATTTAAACTCAAGGGGAGCGCTTTTGTACCATAGATTTATTAGCCCATCCACTTGGATAACTTATAGTCATGGTAGGCACCGGAACCAAACTCACATTACAGGAATTTCTAGCTTTACCTGAAGGAGATGTAACCTATGAGTTTGTAGATGGTCAGGCAGTGCCTAAAGTGTCTCCTAAGCTTTTTCATTCTGTACTACAGTCAGCTTTGTGGGTTCTCATTGGTGCCTGGTGTAAAGGACGAGGACGAGTTGTTCAAGAATGGGCAGTGCTGTTGAAACGTCATGGTCAAGACTGGGCACCTATACCCGATTTGACTTACATTTCTTACCAACTCCTACCCGCGAGTTGGAAGCGTAACGAAGCCTGTCCTGTCCCTCCCGAACTGGTAATCGAGATTATTTCCCCAGACCAAACCCTGAAAGAATTTGAAAATAAAGCGAAAGACTACTTTGACGCTGGTATTTTAAGAGTCTGGGTTGTAGATCCTGAAGCGATGAATATCCGGGTATTTTTCCCAGATGGATCGAGTCAAGTCTACACAGATACGATGCCCATTGTGGATACCCTGCTTCTAGGTTTGGAACTAACACCCAGACAGATTTTTGAACAAGCAGAACTGATTTAATGGTTCCACTGTTACAGATGTATAGATGCGATCGCTCTCATGATGAATCACTACTTTGCCACAGTTGCCCGTGGTCTAGAACCTATTGCTGCTGCTGAACTGGAACGTTTAGGGGCAAAGGAAGTCCGTCCTGATTTCACTGGAGTGCATTTTGTTGGCGATAAAGCAATGCTATACCGGGTGAATCTCTGGGCAAGGACAATTTTTCGAGTCCTAGTCCCCATCCATGAATTTGCCTGCTATGACGCCCAGATGCTCTACCGGGAGGTGCAAAAAATCTCCTGGCTTGACTATCTACATCCCAACAACACCCTAGCTGTGGACTGTACAGGAGGCAATCAAAAACTTAACCACACCCACTTCACGGCTTTACAAGTTAAAAACGCCATCGTAGACCAACAGCGTGACAAATCAGGTCACAGGTCTAGCGTTGATACCGAAAATCCAGATGTGCGGATTAATGTCCACATCCATCAAGACCGTTGTATTTTAAGTTTAGACAGTTCGGGTACCAGTCTCCACCGCCGGGGATATCGACCCGCAATGGGGCTGGCTCCGCTTAAGGAGACTCTAGCGGCTGCTATCCTCGACATGGCAGAGTGGGATGCGAATCTTCCCTTTTTAGACCCGCTCTGTGGCTCTGGAACTCTCCCCTTAGAAGCGGCTTTAAAAGCTTTGAATATTGCCCCCGGATTGTTTCGGGAAAAGTTTGGCTTTTTCAGCTGGCTGGACTTTGACGAACAGCTGTGGGACGAGATATGGGCGGAAGCCGAAAACAGCGAAATCTCAGACTTAAAAGCACCAATTTGGGGGAGCGACAAAGACCCTGATATCCTAAGCCAAGCTCACACGAATGCCCAACGGTGCGGCATTGCAGATAAGCTAACGTTTACGCAAACCGAATTATCCCAATTGGAAGCACCCGCAGACAGCGGCGTTCTCATCTGTAATCCCCCCTACGGAGAACGTCTGGGAGATGAGAGAGAATTGGGCGAACTCTACAAAATGCTCGGTGATGTTTTCAAACAACGCTTCAAAGGTTGGACTGCCTTTGTTTTGACCGGAAACAAAGAGTTATCAAAAAGAGTAGGACTCAAAACATCTCGTCGCATTCCTGTTTATAACGGTTCTTTAGCGTGTACCTTGCTCAAGTACGAATTGTATTAGAAATTAAAGCCAGCGGAAGAATCGAAAGCATTCATCTTTCTCCCCGATTCTGTTAAGACTCAATCTCAGCGAGTTCCATCCAGCGTTCAGTCGCAGCATCAATAGCCTGAGTTAAAGTTTCCACCTTTTGATAGAGTTCCCCAACTTGGGCGACTTTGCCAGGAGCCGCATTATAAAGCGCTTTCTCTGCCTCAGCTTTTTCGGTTTCCAATTGAGCAATCTTGCTTTCAAGTTTCTCAAACTCGCGCTTTTCCCAAGTTGAAAGCCTACGCCGTTTGTTGTTATTGTTACTAGAGGGTTGTGGCTCTGCTGGACGTACTTGGGGCTGCACTGACTTTGAGCTATCCTTAGCATTGGCAGCTTCGCGCAATGCTGCTTCTTCTTCGGCTTTCTTGTAGTCTAAGTAAACTGAGTAATTACCTGGATATTGGCGCAGATTGCCACCCTCTTCAAAGGAAAATATTTTGTCTACGGCGCGGTCGAGGAAGTAGCGATCGTGGGAGACACAAATCATACAGCCGGGGAAATCTTCTAGATAGTCTTCTAAGACCGCTAAGGTTTGAACATCTAAGTCATTGGTTGGTTCATCAAGAATGAGAACATTAGGCGCACTCATCAAAACGCGCAACAGAAATAGGCGACGTTTTTCCCCACCAGAAAGTTTATGAATCGGGGCATATTGTTGATTGCCAGGGAATAGAAAACGCTCCAACATTTGGGAAGCCGTAATCTGAGTGCCATCGGCAATTTTGAGATATTCTCCAACTTCTTTAATGTAGTCAATCACTCGCAAATTTTCATTCAATGCAACGAGTAATTCTTCAGAGTGTTGGTTAAAATAGCCAATGTGAATGGTAGAGCCAATCTCAACGCTTCCAGAATCCGGTTGAACGCGCCCAGTGATAATATCCATCAAAGTCGATTTGCCTGCACCATTGCCACCGATGATGCCGATACGATCTTCGGGACTAAATTCATAGGTGAAATCTTTGATTAAGGTGCGTCCATCGTAGGCTTTAGAGATATTCATTAAATCAATAACTTTTTTGCCAATCCGACGACTCAGAGTGGAAATATCGACTTTGCCCTGAGTCTGTTTGAACTCAGTTGCTTGCATCTCGTGGACACGATCGATCCGAGCTTTCTGCTTGGTACTCCGGGCTTTTGGCCCTCGCTTCAACCATTCCAATTCTCGGCGAAGTACTCCCTGATGTTTGCGCTGACTGCTGACAGCAGACTCTTCAGCGAGGGCTTTTTTCTCTAAATAGTAGGAATAGTTACCCGCGTAAGTGTAGAGATCGCCTCGGTCGATTTCAAGAATTCGGTTGGTGACGCGATCGAGAAAATAGCGATCGTGAGTGATGAGCAGAATTGCTCCTCGATAGCGGTTCAAATAGCTTTGTAACCACTCAACAGATAGGGCATCTAGATGGTTAGTTGGTTCATCCATCAGCAACACTTCGGGTTCTGAAAGCAAAGCGGTTGCCAAAGCAATTCGCTTGCGATAGCCGCCGGATAGAGTAGCAATTTTGGCGTTAAAATCTTCAATTCCTAGCTTGGTGAGGATGATTTTGGCATTTGTCTCCAGTTCCCAAGCACCAGTAGCATCCATGCGTTGCATGACCGTAGAGAAGCGGGACATGAGCTGGCTATCTTCTCGATTGTGAGCCAGTTTGTCTGACAGTTCTTCATATTCGCGGACAAGGGACATTTGCTCCCCGCTATCGGCAAAGACTTGCTCTAGAACGGTGAGATTTTCATCTAAGTCGGGTTGCTGAGGTAAGTAAACAATCCGTACTCCTGAGTTGACTAAAAGTTGACCGCCATCAATCGGTTCTAGTCCGGCTATCATCTTCAACAGCGTTGATTTTCCAGAGCCGTTGGTGCCGATTAGTCCGACTTTATCTGTGGGATCTAGGCTAAAGTTGGCATCTTTTAAAATTTCTTTGATACCAAAGTCTTTTTTAACTGATTGCAGTGTAAATATGCTCATATCATTCTCAACTTTGTTTGGAGGGAGTAGGTGTTGCCCGTGAGTTGCCTAAATAGAGGGCGAAGCATTTGGGAGCGGAATTTCTTGGAGTGTGTTTGGGTTTATCCCCCGAATGCTTCGCCCCTACAAAACCATCTATGTAGGGGCGAAGCATGAGCATAACTGAGCGTAACGATGTGTTAGCTGGCAACCCTTAATTTTATTCGCTCATGGTTCGCCTTCTTAATTCTGAAGAGGCGAATCTACCCCCTAAAACTATTGAGGGGCAGTTGCATCCTGAAGATTACCCAGGTTGAAGAGGAATGGGATACTGCTATTAGAGTCACCACCCGTGACGAGAACTTTTGGCATTTGGGAACCTCCTTGTCTCCACGCTTCGATCGCTTCTTTCTGAAGAACTAGCCCACCCCCTTGTTGCTTTAAGGTTTCAGCTAGGAGTCGTTGAGCCTCAGCTCTACCTTTAGCACGATTGATGTCTGCTTGGGCTTCTTGTTCAGCTTCTTGCGCCACATAGACTGCTCGTTGTGCCCGCTGTTCGGCGATTTGTTTTTCTTCAACTGCTCTCGCAAACTCTGGGGAGAAAGTTAGGTCAACGACACTAGTATCTAGCACGATAATTCCGTACTTATCTAACCGTTGACCCAAGGCAGTATCAAAGTCTTGTTTCAGTTCCTCTCTTTTAGTAATTGCTTCTTCAACAGTTCGTCTAGCCGCTGCTACTTTAAAGGATTCCTGAGTCTGCGGTGCAATAATTTTTGACACGATATTTTCTAAGGTTCCTTGTTTCCTTCTCACTTCAACGACTTGGGTAGGATCGAGGCGAAAGTTGATGGCAAATCTAGCAGTGAGATCCTGTAGATCCTTGGTAGAACTCTGTGCCGGAACTTCAAATTTTTGCACGGTCAAATCATAGATGTCTACGACTGATATCAGTGGTGGTTTGAGGTGGATGCCCTCTAGCACGGCTCCATCCCTCGCTTTCCCTAAGATGCTGATGACTCCTGCCTGACCTGGGTTAACAATTACAAAAGAATTGAGACTAATGAAGAGGACTAAGGCAGTGATAATCCCTAGAATTGATAATTGTAAATTCTGCGCGTACTGATTTTTCAAGAGCCGATCTCCTTTTGTTTTGGTGTGACTCAGGGGTTATGGTCTGCTACCTCTACTTCTGTATCACCCTTCTCCACGGTAAACTAAAACTCATGTTTACCCGTTTTCTACCATCCGCAGCCCAAGCGCTGACAGAATCCACCTCGATTGCCCTTGCAGAGAGTATCGAGCAGACGGCGATCGCAACTCCTCTGTCGCCACAGGCGATCGCTACCACCTACGTTCATCAGGGTAGCGGCGGAACGCCCATCCTGTTGCTGCATGGCTTCGATAGCTCTATATTCGAGTTCCGTCGCCTCCTACCACTGCTGGCAACCCAGAATGAAGCGTGGGTTGTGGATTTGTTGGGTTTCGGCTTTACCGAACGACCGGCTGGACTCCCGTTTAGCCCAACAGCCATTAAAACCCATCTCTACTACTTCTGGAAAACGCTGATTAACCAGCCAATCGTTCTCGTGGGAACTTCAATGGGGGGTGCAGCAGCAATTGATTTTACCCTCACCTACCCGGAAGCGGTGCAAAAGTTGGTGTTGATTGATAGCGCTGGTTTCGTTAGTCCCCCCAACATCGGCAGGTTGTTGTTTCCTCCCATCAGTAACCTGGCGACTTCATTTTTGCGAAATCAGAAAGTGCGCGATCGCATTTCACGCAATGCTTACCACGATCAAAGCTTTGCCTCTCTCGATGCTTTACGGTGTGCGGCGTTGCACCTCGATCTCCCCAATTGGCATGATGCCCTGATTGCCTTCACTAAAAGCGGGGGGTACAACTTTTTGAGCGATAAAATTGCTCAAATCGACAAGCCGACACTGATTCTGTGGGGAGAGTTTGACAGGATTTTAGGGACGGCTGACGCAGAGAAATTTAAAAGAGCGATCGCGCTTTCTCAACTCATCTGGATCGAAAATTGCGGTCACGTTCCTCACTTGGAACAGTCCCAAATTACCGCCCAGCATATTCTAGAATTTTGCTAAATTTTTAGCTTTTCCTTCTTCTTTCCCTTTGACTTAATTGCCCTCGATTCAATCGTAAACTCTGGAATCTCTTGGAGTTGGGCTTCACACAAGCTGTACTGCTCGCAAACCAAACTCAGGCGAAACCCTGAACTGGTGACTTGATTCACTGAATGAGTTAAATCGCCCTGAAAATCTAGCAGCGTGTTGGCTTGAGGGCGAATTTGTCCTACATTGCGCTTCTGGCAGCGTAACACTAACTCTCCTCCCATCAAATCCCGTGGCACTTGAACATAGAGGACACTCACCCAGGCTGGCGGTTCGATACTCTTGCAGTAAGAGCGCAGACTGCGGTCAATGTGGGGATCGACGCGAGAACCCTCCTTCAGCATCAAAGGATTGAGATAGAAAGCATTACACGTCGGGTGCAAAGCCACGTTGAGATAAGGTTTGAAAAAGGGAAAACTTCGTTCAACTTCGCTCAAGCCCGAACGCTGGAATACAACCGAAAATCCCTTAGTGCCGATAAAGTCGCGGTTCAAGTTGTTAACCGCAAAATAGGGACACGCGAGAATCTGCCCCTGCAATTCGCTGAGGTAGTCAGGCTCAAAAACTTGGTGCTGTAGGCGGTAGTAGCTCAAGAAACTCTCAGAAAATGAAATGTCCTTCTGTTAGTTGTATCGCTTGTTGCACCTTGTTGTGTATATTCCACCGCCCCATCCCGACTATTTCAAAATTAAGTAAATTATTTTTACAGAAATGAGCAAATCAGCAATTTAGGAATTAATAGGTTTACTCTACTTTGTATCCATCATTGTTTCAGGGAAATGGTGCGACCATGATGCTGAACACATACAAAGTAGAAGAGTGGGATGCCAAGCTGTTTCTGAACCGCTGCGCTAAAACACATCACCGTCAAGACATTCTTCTCTACCTTGCTGTTAGCAATGATTGTTCCCACCTGGAAAACTTAGCCGCCGAAGTTCAAAATAATCTTCACGGCTGGTTTGACAAAGACAAGCCGATTTTATTGGGCACGAATGACCTGAGTGTCATTGTCAACTGCTGCCAACAAAGCCCCATCGGTAAATTGCTGCCGGGTGCCCTCTACGTTCATGTATCAGCACTTTCTCACCTCGACCCTCTTTTGAGGCTATACGAGGGCTATGCCAGACGAACGGTAGGACGTATTGATGGCGCTACCTTAATTAAATTCAACATCGAGCAGCCTAAAATCTCTTACTTGTTCTATCCTGACTTTGATCCCGACCCGCATCCCGCCTTGCAAGCTAGCATCCAGATTGATGTTCGGGACGGGAGTTCAACTTATCGAGACTACAGTACCAGCGACAATCCCCCGGTTCTCCACCGCAAAGAAACTTTTGTCACCCCTGATTATCCCCACTACGAAAAATTCGCCAACCTCACTCGGCAAGAAGAGAAATTGCGGCTTTTAGACAAAACCCGTGGCATTGGAACGCTTCGGGGTTGGTTAGAATGCTTACAAGATTATGGTGTCGAAATCCAGGGTCATCAAGTTATTCGGCGGCAAGTTGTAGAGAACTTACATCCAACCTCTCTACATTCGACACTGCCTAAAATAGAGCGTCACAAAGCTGCAATTGCTCGTAAAAATCTTTCTCGCCCCGTGCGTCTCGCTTTAGAAGCTGGCTTATTTAGTGAAGATAGCACTTTCTTTGACTATGGTTGCGGCTACGGAAGCGATATTCAGCACATAGCGGAAAAGGGCTACACCAGCGCTGGATGGGACCCTTATTACTCTCCGGATACCCCCCGCACCACCGCTGATATTGTTAATCTCGGTTATATCATCAATGTTATTGAACGCACAGATGAGCGTCGAGAAGCATTATTAAACGCCTGGGAGTTAACAGAAAAAGTCTTAATTGTTGCTGCACTGGTTTTAATTGATGATCGAGGAACGGGTCAAGTTGCCTACGGCGATGGGGTGATTACTCGCCGCAATACTTTTCAGAAATACTACGAACAGGAAGAACTGAAAATTTATATTGACCAGGTTCTTAATGTTAATGCGGTGCCAGTTGCATTAGGCATTTACTTTGTTTTCCGAGATGAAAGCCTTGCCGAAGCTTACCGCGCCTCTCGCTTTCGTTCTCGCGCCACAACTCCCAGAATTCGTGCCAACATCAAGCGATTTGAAGATTACCAGGAAATGCTGGCACCGCTGATGGCTTTTGTCACCGAACGCGGTCGTCTGCCTGTCAAAAATGAAAAACCAGAATTGGAGAATTTGAGGGCTGAATTTGGCGGGTTTCGCCGTGCCTTCCAGGTCATTTTACAAGCAACTGACCAAAAAGAGTGGGATGCGATCGCTCAAAAACGCCGCTTAGACCTTTTAGTTTATCTCGCGCTAGGCAAGTTCAATCATTTGAAGCTCAAACAAATATCCCCAGAAGTCCGTAACGATATCAAATCTTTATTCGGTAACTACGAAGAAGCCTGGGAATTAGCGGAGGAAATGCTATTTAGTCTAGGCGACCCTGGTGTGATTGCTCAGTGCTGTATACAAAGCTTTGTTGGCTGTACCAGTGGTTTTAAATACGCGCCTCTCTATCCTAGCTCCTTCATGGTTCATGTCTCAGCTTTTTCCGAACTCGACCCGTTGCTGCGCCTCTACGAAGGCTGTGCCAGCCGTACAATTGGACGCATGGATGAAGCCACGCTAATTAAATTTCACACCTATAAACCAAAAATTTCATATTTGTTCTACCCCAATTTCGATACTGAGCCTCATCCAGTCCTGCACACCAGTATGCAAATCGATCTGAGAGATTTGAGCGTCAGCTACCGGGATTACGAAGATGATGTTAATCCACCAATCTTGCATCGAAAAGAAACTGTTATCACCCCCGATTATCCGAATTATGAAAAGTTTTCCCGGCTCACTCAACAGGAAGAAGACTGGGGACTTTTAAATGATGAACGGACTATTAAAACCCTTAGAGATTGGCAACGATGCTTAAAGGCAAACTGCCTAGAAATAGAAGATTACTGTCTTTGCTGGCGTAAAGACTCTGACCCGATTCGGGTTCAAGAATTAACAGCAGTTCGTGAAAAAAGGAAAAATACAAAAGTAATATCTTTTTAAACGCAAAGAGCGCAAAGGTTAACTCTGAGGTACGCAAAGATTTTTGTATTCTTTCCTGGGGGTACCTTTGCGGTTTCCTAGGCATAACTTTGTAGCTAAAAAGTTCATGAAATTCAATTCAAAGTAGCTTCACAATTCTTTTGCTAACTGAATCCAATGTTCAATTCCCTTTTGTGTTGGTTGCCCCGATGCTGTGAAGGTTCTGATGTCTCTCTTGTGTTGAAAACCATAACTGATATGAATTGATTTATCTACTCCATAAAAGTATAGAGAATCAAATGGTAATTTTTGACTTAATATCCAATCGATAACGCGATCGCTATCTGAACCAACGATCAAAAAATCGCAGGCAGCGCCTAGTCGTTTACAGTAATATTTACCATTCTTGTTCATTTCATGCGCCATGTGCTGGTCTAGTTCCGGTGCAACTCGACCATTTTTATGACCTGTCGCCGAATCTTTTTTATCTAGGTATCTTTTTAAGTCCTTGGAACAAAAGCCATAAGTTAGGTGAAAATCATTAACGCCGAAATAGTCAATTATTGGATCTAAGATAAGTTGATTTAGCTTTTGTAGTGCAGGCAGCGTTTCTTCTGGATTTTGGGGAAATGGATAAATTTTGGATGCGTACTTTTGATAAGTCTGGGTACAGGTGCAAAAATCCTCTAAAGTAAGGTATTTTCCTAGGGAAACTTCTTTCATCGTTGAGGAACTATAGTGCATCAAGAGTACAATAAGCTGGTACGCGATCGCATTCCCGAAATCATTCATCAAGCAGGACGAGAGTGCAAAGTCCAGGTAATGTCAGAGGCAGAGTATCACCAAGCATTGCGAGATAAACTCATCGAAGAAGCGCAAGAAGCCGCTGAAGCTACTGCTCAAGACTTAGTGAAAGAACTCGCTGACCTATACGAAGTCATCGATGCCTTGTGTGCAGCTTGTCAAATAGAGCGTTCCTCAATTTTGGCAGAACAAGAAAAACGACGTTCAGAGCGAGGTGGCTTTGACCAGCGCTTTCGATTATTGTGGACTCAGTAGCCGCGAAGTCGATACGGTAGAGGTATGGATAACCCGCTACACCTGCTAGACATCGCCGAGTCTTATCTAAGAAAATCGGTTGCACCATTAGCTACAGAGATAGATGGCAGCCCAGAAGCACTACGAGAGGCGCTTAAAGGACTTGGCGAACGTTCTTTACTGGCGTTGCGAGTTCCCCAAGAGTGGGGTGGTTCCGAAGTCAGTGAACAGACTTTTCGGACTTTTCAAGAGCTAATTGCAAGATATTCCGGTGCTTTGGCATTCTTGCAGACTCAACATCAAAGTGCTAGCGGGATGCTTGCTGCCAGCAAAAATTCTTCTCTTAAATGCCAGTATCTTCCCCATATGAGCAACGGGGAGATTTTAGTCGGCGTCGGCTTCTCTCAATTGCGGCGGCAGGGCGACCCAACTGTGAAAGCCTTTCCGGTAGAAGGGGGATATCATCTAGAGGGACAAGTGCCTTGGGTTACGGGCTGGGGCTTGTTTCAAGAGTTTATTGTCGCCGCAACACTCCCCGATGGGGGCGCAGTCTTTGGCATTGTGCCCTTTGTTACCAAGTATCAGGAGATGGGGGGTGCAATTACATTTACCCAGCCAATGCAACTGGCAGCAATGACCTCAACCAATACTGTCACTGCAAATCTTACCAGTTGGTTTTTGCCTCAAGAGCGTGTTGTCTCTATCAAGCCTGCGGGTTGGATTCACGAAAACGATTTGAAGAATGTCCTTCACCAAGGCTTTTTTGCTTTGGGATGCGCTAGAGCTGGACTTGATATTCTGGAAGCTGCCGCTCTAACCAAGCCAAACGCCTTTATTTCCAAAGCTTTTAAGTCACTCGACCGGGAACTCACCGCCTGTAGCACTGCCATCAGACATCCCCCTAAACCCTTTGCAGATCGTCTGCAAATCCGAGCTTGGGCAATTGATTTAGCTGTGCGGTGTGCCCATGCTGCCGTTACCGTTTCCCGTGGTGCCGCCAACTACAGCCACCACGCAGCACAGCGAGTTTACCGCGAGGCACTGGTGTTTACTGTTTCCGGTCAAACTACGGCTGTAATGGAAGCGACCCTCAACAGGTTGGTGCGTTCAGAATCCGCACTTTTTCTCAGCACTGAGGAGGCTCAGCCTGGGAATGAGAAACAGCAACTTGAAACTTATTCCTCATCCGATTAATCTATGAATCGCCAAGAAGTTGAAGCTAGAACGATTCTGATTGCTTTGACAGGTTCCAGGGGCTACGGTTTAGCGACTGAAACCTCAGACTATGACTATCGCGGTATTTTTGTGGCAACTAAGCCTTATTACCTGGGATTTTCTCAAATTGAACAAAAGGATAGAGGTTGGACAGAAGAGCCAGGGAAAATTTCTTATCTCACTAAAGATACTTGTATTTATGAGCTGAAAAAATTTTTAGAACTGTCTGCCGACAACAACCCAAATATTTTAGAGCTTCTCTGGTTCAAAGATTATGTTCTTTTAACTGAAGTCGGTAATACCTTGAGACGCCATAAACAAATGTTTCTGTCAAAAAAGGTGAAGCACACTTATGCGGGATACGGTTATGCCCAAATTAAAAAATTAGAGTCTCACCGCCGCTGGTTACTCGAACCTCCAACCAGACAACCTGAGACAGAAGACTTTGGATTAGAGCCTGCCCAAGCGCTGACGGTGGGCGAAATCCATGCGTTTCTAGAATATCTCTACTTGTTAATTAGAGACCGAATTCAGTTTTTGGAAGAAGCGCAGGAACTTTATAATTTGCTAACTGCCGAAATTGATTTTAAGGGAGTATTGAAGCAATACGCTTTACCAGAAGAACCGCTGGAGTACACCCGGAAACTTACCAACAGCTCGGAAGAATTTATTAAACTGCTGCAAAAAAGTCAGCAGTTTCAAAATGCCCGACGAGAATACGATAACTACCAACAATGGAAGAAAAATCGCAATCCCGCACGGGCAGTGATGGAAGCTAAAGTGGGGTATGACTCTAAATTTGCGATGCAGGCTATCCGGTTATTAAGAACAGGTATCGAAATTTTAGAGACACAAACCTTAATAGTCGATCGCCGGGAAACCGGAGATGCACGGGAATTGCTAGCCATTAAAAACGGCGAGTATCCCTATGAAGAAGTCATGGCGATCGCTAACAATTTGTACAAAGGACTCGATGAAGCCTACGCTAAATCTACCCTGCCTAGAAGTGTAGATAGAGAAGCAATTAATCAACTTTGTATTGATTTAGTGGCAATGCAAGGGTGGTAAGGCTAATAGCGGACAACGTTTTGTCTTTTGCAAATTTGGCTTTTACTTTGTACCTTGTACCTTTTTTTGCCACTGGTCAATTGCCTTCTGGGCAGTCGTATAGGTAGGTGTGTCTTTCGGGACTAAAGCCGCCGTCTGAATGGCTTCTTTAAGCCTTCCATCAGAGGCGCGAGTCTGCGCTGTCTGATAAATCGTTGTGCTCCACTGGGCAATTAACTGTTGTGCCTCGGTATATCCAGGCTGATCGGGGGGTACTTTGCGAACAGCGGCGATCGCCCGAGTGTAAGACGAAGCTTGTCCGGGTTGAATTAATCCTTGGGCAGATTGGAGAAGGCTTTTGTTGGTTCGCTGCTGCTGTGCTTTTTCACGCCATCTGGCGATCGCTCCTTGAGCTTCCTTATAAATGGACTGATTATCCTCTGGAACCAGTCGTGCCGCTGCGATCGCCTTATCAAACTGCCCTTGTTTTGCCCGCCCGTTAGCTAAATCCAGAATCACACCGCTCCAGCGTGCAATGTCTTGCTGTGCCTGTTCGTAGAGAGGTTCGCCGGGTTTTATTTTCTGGGCTTCTGCGATCGCCTGACTAAACTGAGAAGCTTGATTTGGGACGATCAAAGTTCTTGCTCTATCCAACACCGCTTGATTCGCCCCCGCTTGGGTCTCGGTGCCCCCCACTGCATTCTGGGATTTAGAACCTGAAGAAGCTGACTGTAACGATACAGCAGTCGGTGTGGTGCTACCAGGAGTCGCATCCGTTGAAGTATTTATTGCCTGCTGACCGATAAATGCGGCTCGGTTACGGAGAAATACCCCCCCGATCAATGCCACTATCAGTGCGATACCACCGCACCACAAAAGCAGATTCAGCCACCAGGGTGTGTCATCTACAAGGGTAGTAGATGACACACTTGTCTGGGGGACGATAGCACCTTGACCAATCCCTGAGCGTATGCCGGAAGGGTTATAGTTTGTCTCCGATCCTTTAGAAGTCTGCTTCTGGGTCAAGGCGGCTGCACCAGCTACGTTATTATGCCCCACCATACCCGGAGTAGCCTCCTGACGATCCATTCCGACGTTGTGCATACCAGAAGTGGAAGCTACTGGAGGTGTATCTGAAGCTAAGGTCGCATTCCAGTTCATCACTCCGTTCGGGAGGAGCGTTGGGAGTTTGTAGTTACTTGCCGAAGAGGGTATTGCACTCAAGGGTATCTGAACGGGTCGCCAGTGGTGTTCGCTCAACTCAGGCAGGTGCGATCGCAGATAACGCTCCAGACTCTCCAAAGTCTTGCCTTGGTTATATCGCAGTCCTTCTAGCAATACTGCTGTAAATAATCCATGACCCAGTGAGGACGCTTCGTAAGAAAATTGATCAACTTGGCAGGACAGGACTGTGGCAATACCCATTGTTTGGGCTAATTCCAAAGTTTGTGCCCCTACTTTTGCACCTGCTTGACCGCCCTGACTGCGGTTTATATCTAGCAGCACCAAAATATTTTTAGCCGCCGACTCTTTGAGAGTGGTAAAGAGCGATCTTACTGATATTCCAGTTTCCGCTATTTCATCTGGGTTTCCTTGACTGGGCATTAAGTAATCCTCCCCGTCGAGAGTCACTCCATACCCACTGAAAAAGAACCAGAGAGAATCATCGACGTTTACTGGCGCATGGCACCACTCATCAAACCAATCCAGCAGGTTTTCCTTAGTAGGGTAAGTTGACTGCTCGCTAATCGGCGGTGAGGTGTCCGTTAACAGCAGACACTCGTCTGCTGACCATCCAGCTTCGTCAACCAGAAACTGCCACAGCGTCTGTGCATCCGCTTGGGCATAGCTAAGAGGCTGGAAAAACTGATATTGATTGATGCCAATTGCGATCGCCCAGTGATTTGCCATGACCCATGCCCCAGATATCTATTAGAGAGGGTAGCCCAAAAATAGCATTTACTAACAAGCAAACTACAGGAAACGGCTTCTTTTGGCAATTGCACAGTGGAAACAAAGCAGTTTGCATTAGCTCAATCCTATAATAAAGGGTCGCTCTTCAAGAGCGACCCTTTATTATAGTCAATCTAACTAAAAATCAACCTGGCACTGAGCTATTTTCCCAGGCAGTCACCCACCGAGTATCTTCGCCGCAGTTGCGTTTCACCTCCGAGTTCGGGATGGAGTCGGTGTGGTTCCACAACGCTAGTAGC